>JAOACM010000286.1 GCA_026417845.1 Planctomycetota bacterium
AGATGTGTATAAGAGACAGGTTCTATGCCGAAGCCGAATGCGAAGCCCGTGACGCGCTCGGGATGGAACGGCGGCAGCTCGCCCGGCAGACATGTCTCGCCGCGCCTCCGCCGCTCCTCGCACACCGCCTCGAACACCTTCGGGTTCACCATCCCGCACCCGCCCACCTCGATCCAGCCCGCGCCCCTGCACAGGCCGCACGGCAGGCCGCGCCTGCCCTCGCACCTAGGGCAGCTTGCGTCCGCCTCCGCCGACGGCTCCGTGAACGGGAAGAAGCTCGGCCTGAATCTCGTCCTTACCGACGGCCCGAATATGCCGCGGCAGAAGGCGGCTATGACGCCCTTCAGGTCAGCCATCGAGACGTCGGCGTCAACCCAGAGGCCTTCGATCTGGTGGAAGGTCGAGGCATGGGTGGCGTCTATCCTGTCCGGCCTGTAGACGCGCCCCGGCGCGACCACCCTGGTTGGCGGGGTGCGCGCGAGGTCCTCCATCACGCGTATCTGAACGGTGGACGTCTGGCTCCTGAGCAGCATGTTGCCGCCGAGGTAGAACGAATCCCACGAATCGCGGGCGGGATGGTCTTTTGGAATGTTCAGGTCGTCGAAGTTGTGCCGCTCGTCCTCGACCTCCGGCCCGTCCACCGCCTCGAATCCGAGCGAAGCGAATATGCGCAGCAGGTCGGCGACGGTAGCGTTCAGCGGATGCATCCGGCCCAGCTCGTGGACATCTCCTTCGGCCGGAGGTTCGGTTGGATCGAAGATCATTTCGGAGGCAGGGGTGGCTGCCAGCGCCTTTTTCCTCTCCTCGAACGCCGCCTCCAGCCTCGCGCGCAGCTCGTTTGCCAGCCGCCCGACCTCCTTGCGCTCTTCAGGCGGCACGGATCCTATCGCCGACAGGATGTCCCTGACCTGCCCCTTCTGGCCAAGGTACCTGGCGCGGACGGCATCCAGCGACTTCCGGTCGGATGCCGCCGCAAATTCCCTCAGGCCCTCTTCGAGTATCCTCGCTATCCTGTCTTTCATTTTGGGGGCACAACCGCAAGAGCGCGTCCCGGCCGACTGTCTTTCCTGGAACGGAGAAAAGCCGCCCGGCCGCGGATCTCAGGGGCGGACGCACGAGGGCCCGGATCAGTCGGCTGTGACCGGCTTCGCCTTCCCGGCGCCCGCGCCCAGCGCCTTCCTCGCCATCTCCACCAGCGCGTCGAAGGCCTTCGGCTCGAAGATGGCAAGATCGGCCATTATCTTCCGGTCTACCTTGTAGCCAGCCTTGATCAGCCCCTCGATCAGCCTGGAGTAGGACATGCCGCGCTGCCTGGCCGCGGCGCTTATGCGGGTTATCCACAGCTCGCGGAAACGCCTGTGCCTGGCGCGCCTGTCGCGCGTCGAAAAGGCTTCCGCGCGCTCGATCGTTTCCACGGCGGTGCGGAAGAGCTTCCCGCGGCCCATCACGAAGCCCTTCGCGCGCTTCCGCACCTTCCTTACGTACTTCATCCTGGCGGTGTTGGTTTTTACGCGCATTTTTCGATCTCCTTTTTCCGCTCTTCAGGCTTCCGGTCCGGTTCAGTCTGCTGCCCCGGACACGGTCTGCCGGCCGCCGTCCGCCGGCGCCGCCCGGCCCGGGGCCGCGACCGGATCGCGGAGTCTCCGGCGCCCCCGCCAGGGATCGCCGGCCCCGCGCTTCGCGAAAGACGCCGGCGGGAAATGCGCGCCCGCGCCTGGCGTCGTGCCCTCCGGCCGGGGCGTTCGGATACCTCCGCGCTACGGCGCCCTGCCGTGGTTGCCGACCCGCCCCGACCCTGCCATCGCCTTCCTGCCCGCCCCTCTCGCAACCTCCGACACGGCTGGCGCCTGGAGGTCCAGCGCGAATAAGGCGGACGGTCAGCCGAAGCGGGAATCCCGATCCTAATCTCTCTTCCCGTACAGAAGCGCGAGCTTTTTCGCCTCGGTGCTTTCGTCCACTATCCGCCGCCTCAGCCGGCGCTTCCTTTTCCCCGGCTTCCCGGTCATCAGGTGACTGCGGAACCCCTGGCTCCTCATCACCTTCCCCGTGGCGGTTATTTTAATCCTTTTCCTTATCCCCTTGTGCGATTTGACCTTGGGCATTCTACCCGCGCCTCCGTCGGCTCTCGAATCTCCGATCGCGACGGGCCGCATCCTGCAGTCGGTCGTCGCGTTCGATCTGCCGCTTACGGGCCTTGTCCCCGCCTCCGCGCCGCCGTCCATTCCCTCTATCGTTCCCGGCGCGCCCCGCGTATGCCTTCCGCCATTCAGGCCTCACCCCATGGCTTTTGCGGGGAATACCTTCGCGAGTTCCGGTAAAAGCACCTTCCATCTCTCGCGATCGGCGAAAAGGCGGTTGTTTATAAGCGCTCGCGAGCGGAGATTCAAATCCATTTCCAGCATTGGTCTGGCACCCCCAAGCTGGTACCGGAGCATTGCGGGAATCCTTTCCCCAGTTATGGTATGATGCATATGGGGTCGTTCGATCCGTCCGGCGGTCAGGCGCGCCTCCGGGCGTCCGTGCCCAGGTATTCGACCCGCGCCAGCCCCTCGCGCCGGGGCGGCTGGCGGAGATATGGAGCCTGTCCGAAAACCCCGGACTCAGAGCTTATGGCTCGAGGCTGGCTTCCTTTTCGAGAGGGAGGTTTCCGGAGGGGCTCTTAAAAACGGGTGCCGTGCTCGTATGCAGATAATCTATTGCGACAGATGCGGGCGCCGCATGACCGATTCGGACATCCACGAGGGCCGCGCCGTTCTGCTGAACGGCAAGGCGTTTTGCTTCGACTGTTCGCCATCCGGCGCTCAGGAACGCGCCGCCGACCAGGCCTGCAGGCGCAAGGAAAGCGCCAGCTCCAGACTGCAGAACCCCCTCGGCAGGATCGCCCACAATACTCCAGTCGGTACTCCCGCCGTTACGGAACGGCGCAAGAGCAGCCGCAGACTGCCGCCTCAACCGCCGCTCGCCGGTACGTTCCAGCCGGCATCGGGAGCCGCGTCGGGAGGAACACCTCCAGCGGCGGCCGCCTCTGCCGCGATCACGCCGGGCGGCTCCCATCCGACCGGAGCCACCTCCGCCGGAGCGGCGCCGGGGAGGTCGGCCGGTGGCGTTCCGGAAGGTGCCGCCGGCGCCCCGGGGGCCGGCAGCATCGGCCGGGGCACGCCGGAAGCCGGGCCCGCTCCCGGCCGGAGGTCCTCAGTCCGGCTCGTCGCGACGAAGGCGGAAACGGGGCCGCCTGCCGCGCAGATCCGTGCCGCCGGGCGGATATCCGCCCGCCAGAAGGTCCCCTCGACCAGAAGGGCGAGCGCCATCGGCATCGCGTGGCTGATAGCCGTATCCGCCGCCGTGGCGCTGGCCATCGTCCTGATCATCGCGCTTGCGCTGCGGACCGCCCGCCCGTCCCCCTCTAAACAAAAGGCGGTCCCGCCGCATGGGCGGAGTCTTCCGCCGTAGTTTTCGCCATGCGGGATCCGCTACCGGGAGTCCCTCGCCGGCGTCGGCCGGACCAGCGTAACCGCTTGTCGAAAAATCCGGCGGAGAGTAAATGCAAAACCGTCAGCCGGCCGGAAGGGCGTGGCTCGCCCCGGCGGGGCAGAACCGTCTCTCATACGGGATGCCGTCGCGACCCGCTTCCCGGCGACCGGAAACGCCGCGTGCGCCGGGGCCGGCGGCACCGGGATGCGGACCGGCCGCCGGTCCGGGACCGGCGTATGGACAGGTCCCGCGTCCTGTCGGATACTGCGGGGAGACGGGACGCGCGTGATGCCGCGGAGACTGAAGGAGGCGGTCGAAAAATGAGCGCGAAGCTGAGGTGGGGGATAATCGGAGCTGGGAGGATAGCGCGGGCATTTGCCAGCGGCGTCAGGCACAGCAGACTGTGCGAACTTGTCGCCGTCGGCAGCCGCGCGCAGGAATCTGCCGACGCCTTCGGGCGCGAATTCGGACTGAGCAGATGCTACGCCGGTTACGAAAAGCTGCTGGCCGATCCCGACGTCCAAGCCGTCTACATAGCCACCCCGCACCCGATGCACGCCGAGTGGGCCATAAAAGCGGCGGAGGCCGGCAAGCACGTGCTGTGCGAAAAGCCGATCTCAATCAATCACCCGTTCGCCATGGCTATATTCGACGCCGCGGCGAAGCACGGCGTGTTCTGCATGGAAGCCTACATGTACCGGTGCCACCCGCAGACCGCCAGGCTGGTCGAGATGCTCAGGCGGAAAGAGGTCGGGGACGTCCAGCTGATACAGGCGAACTTCGCTTTCCGCGGCAAGTGGGATCTGGCCGGCAGGCTCCTGAACAACGCGCTCGGCGGTGGCGGAATACTCGACGTCGGCGGCTACCCCGTCTCCATGTGCCGCCTGATAGCCGGCGCGGCGCTGGGGGGGGAGGTTGCGGAGCCGGTCGAGTTCAAGGCCGTGGGATACGTCGGACCCGAGAGCCGGTGCGACGAGTGGGCTGCCGCTTGCGCCAAGTTCCCGGGCAACATACTCGCCCAGATGTCCACGGGCGTCAGGATGAATGCCGATAACACCGTGCGCATCTATTGTACCGGAGGCACGATCCACCTGCCATCCCCGTGGACGCCGGCTCGGGAGGGAGGCGAGGCGAAGATAATCGTCTGCAGGCAGGGGAAGAAGGATCCGGAGGAGATCGTCGTCCGTACGGAAGAATGGCTGTACGGCATCGAGGCGGACACGGTGGCCGGAAGCGTCGCCGCCGGCAGGAAACAGGCCGCCTTCCCCGCCATGACCTGGAAGGACTCCCTCGACAACATGAAGGTCCTCGACGAGTGGCGCCGGCAGATCGGCTGCGTCTACGACGCCGAGACATCCAGGGGCATGAAAACCACGATCTCCGGCCGCCCCATCAATGTGCACCCCGACTGCCGCATGAAATACGGCGAGATACCCGGCGTGGGCAAAAAGGTGTCGCGGCTGGTAATGGGCGTGGACAACCAGAGGTCGTTCGCGTACGCGGCCGTCATGTTCGACCATTTCTTCGAGAACGGCGGCAACTGCTTCGACACCGCGTGGATATACGGGCGGGGCGATTCCGAGAGGCTGCTGGGCGAGTGGATAAGGGCCAGGAATCTGCGCGACCGGGTGGTGATACTGGACAAAGGCGCCCACACCCCGAACTGTTTCCCCGAATACGTGACGAAACAGCTCAAGGAAAGCCTGGAACGGCTCGGCACAGACTACGTAGATATATACATGATGCACCGCGACAACCCGCAGGTGCCGGTCGGCGAATTCGTTGATGTGCTCAACGAACACCTTAAGGCGGGCCGCATACGCGCCTTCGGCGGGTCGAACTGGACGATTGAGCGGATCGAAGAGGCCAACGCCTACGCGAAGCGCAAGGGGCTGGCAGGCTTCGCGGTCGTAAGCAACAACTTCAGCTTGGCCGAAATGGTGACGCCTGTGTGGGAAGGCTGCATCCACAGCTCGGACGCGAAGTCCCGCGAATGGTTCAGAAAAACGCAGATGATCTTGATGCCATGGTCAAGCCAGGCGCGGGGATTCTTCCTGCCCGAGATATCCGCGCCGGACAGGAAGGACAATCCCGAGCTGGTCAGGTGCTGGTACTCGGAGGCTAACTTCAGACGCCAGGCGCGCGCCATTGAGCTGGCGCGGAAGAAAGGCGTCGAGCCGATCAACATCGCGCTGGCCTACGTCCTGTGCCAGCCCTTCCCCACGTTCCCGCTGATAGGCCCCAGAACACCGGGCGAAACCAGATCCTCGCTCCGCGCCCTCGACATCGAACTCACCCCAGCCGAACTCAAATACCTGAACCTTGAATCAGACAGCCTGTGACGGCAGCTGGCGTCCGATGATGCGGGCCGGATTGCCCGGACGCCGCGCGTGGGACGGACGGATCGAATCGGAAGGGCGGCCCCTGACGGCCGGCGACTTTCAGAAAAGCCCCAAGACTCCAGAGGCGTCAATAGAAGTCACGGCGATATCATGTATCCTGCCGCAAAACGTTGCGAC
>JAOACM010000287.1 GCA_026417845.1 Planctomycetota bacterium
CTTCTACACCGATCCGCCGGTCATCTGGGTGGTTCCCGGCACGGGCGATACCGCCGAGAAACTGATGCTGCTCAGGCGGGCCTACTCTCCCGGCCAGTGGCAATACTCCGCGTGGTCCGCCTGTCACCTGCGGCTGTACGTGGAGAAGGACGGTAAGCTGGTCGAGAAGGCGAACTTCGCGAAGGACGTGGCGGAGGCGGTGACGCGCGTGGACCCGCCCAGTTCCCCGTCGAAGGACCGGCAACGCATGTACGTCAACCCGCAGACGGGCACGTTGTACATCGCCGAGAGCGACGGGAGCGGGGTGGGGAAGGCGTTCCGCGAGTTCGCGGTCGTGGATCCGCTGACGGGCAAGGTCCGGCTGCAGAGGGTGCCGTTCACCACCGAGGACGCGGACTTCGACCTGGATGGACACGTGTATCTCCGCACCGACAGGCTGATCGCGCGCTTCGATCCGTCCGGCTGGCGCGAGATACCCTGGGATTACGGGGAGCCGTGGCTTGAGCCGCCCGGCTTCGACGGCGACGGCGGCAGACTGATCGCCCCGCTGCCGCTCCCCGGCACCGGCCGGCCCGGATGCTTCCATCTGGGCGGCTTCGCCGTCTCGCCCAGGGGACACGTGATCGCCTCGTGCTACAACATGCGGGCGCTGAACGTGATTATACCCGGCGGGTTCGGGGCCAGTTTCGCAGAGGGGCGGCCGTACACGCCGCCGAACTATCCCGGCAGGCTCAGGTGGGGAGAGGTTCACGTCTGGGACAAACACGGGAAGCTGCTGTACGAAGACGCGGTCAGGGGCCTGCCTATGACCGACGGGTTGGCCATGGACAGGGACGACAACATCTACGTTCTGGTCGCGGCGAACAGGGTGCTGGACGGCAGGGAATATCCGCTGGAACGGGCCGAGACGCTGATGAAGTTCAAGCCGAAGCAGGGACGGATCGTCAGCTCCAAAAAGGATGCACCCATCCCGCTGGCGCCCGATGCGGCTCCGAAGCGCCCGCACGACATAGCGAAGGGGTTCGCCGGGCCGTCGTGGGTCGAGGGGGCCGAATGGATGTACGGCGGCGTCGGATTCGGCGGCTTCAACTCGGCCAAGGGCGGCGGCGGCTGCGCCTGCTGGAACGCCCGGTTCGCCCTTGACCTTTTCGCGCGATGCTTCGCCCCGGAATTGAACCGGTTCTGCATCGCAATACTCGATACGAACGGCAACCTTATCCTCCGCGTGGGCAAATACGGAAACGTAGACGACGGCGTGCCGCTGGTAAAGGACGGCGGCCCGGCGACCCCGCGATCGGTGGGCGGCGACGAGGTCGCCCTATGCCATGCCTCATATGTCGCAACGCATACCGACAGGCGCCTGTTCATCGCCGACTACGGGAACTATCGCATCCTGGGCGTGAAGCTGGGCTACCATGCGGAGGAGAAGGTGGCGCTGAAGGACGTGAAAGACGCGAGGAAGAAAGAATGAGACGGGCGGGCGAAACGTGCGGCGCGGGGCGGAGGCTTTCCTTCTGCGTTCCCGCGGCGGCCGCGAAGGGCGGGCCTGTCGGGGCGGCGGTGGCGGTCCTCGCCGCCGCGGCGGTCGCGTTCGCGTGCGCGCTCCGCGTCCCGCCCGTGGGAGCCGGGGAGGCGGGCGGGGCGGAAGGCGATACCCCCCTGCGCCGGCGGGTCACGGTGGATTATCGCGGGGTGACCGTCGAGGAGGCGCTGCGGGATATAGGGAAGAAGGCCGGGGTGCGGTTCGAGCACGCGGAGAAGGCGTTCGAGGGGGCGGACCTGGTGAATTACGCAGCCGCGGATGTGGAGGCCGGGCGAGCGGCGGCGCGGATTTTGCGGCCGCGGGGTTACCGGATAGGGAAGGCGGAAGGTGAGCGTGCATACGTGGAGAAGCTGGACCCGTATGACGAGTTCAAGGTGAAGCGGGAGGAGGAGTACGGGTTTGCGCGGAAGCCGGTAGTTATCCGGGAAGGTGACCGGGTGACCATAGCGTTCGAGGCGAAGGGGTATTGCGACGCGACGGTGGTAGTGGAGGACCCGACGGTTCTTGTGGGAGGGGAGGCGAAGATAGTGCGGCACCTGGCGAGCGGGGTATTGGGGGAGAACGCGCCCGAGCCGTTTCAGTGGAACAGCAGGAAGCAGGTTATCGTGTGGGACGGGAAGGACGATCAGGGGAGGTACATAGACGACAAGGACAGGCTGGTGGTGCGCGTCTCGCTGGGGCTGAAACCCCGGTTCGAGCGGACGCTGTTCTGGTCGCCGCACAAGAGGATCGGCTTCCCCTACCCGGTCCTGCGGGCCGCGCCCGAGGGAGTGTATGTGGCCGATGGCTATGACCTCGACCAGGTCAAGCTGTTCGATCATGACGGCAACTACCTGCGCACGATCTATCCGTTCCCTTCCGACAAGGTCGGGAAGATCAACGGGCTCAAGATGCACACTTTCATTCAGGACGGCAAAACGTTGCCGCTGAAGCGGGGCTACTGTCAAGCCACGCTGTTAACCTGCGGAACCAACGACGAATACGGCGGCTACGGCGTAACCGGGTTGGCGGCGGCGAACGGGCGTCTGGCGCTGGTTCACCGCAAGTTGAATCGCATCGTCGCGGACGGATCGTCCGTCGGTCTGCCGTTCGAAGGCCCCTCCGTCGGCATAGACGTAAAGCAGGACGCCTGCGGCTGGGGTCATAAGCCGTTCGTATATGCGCCGCTGAGCGCCGCGCTCAGTCCCGACGGGAAGTGGCTGTACCTGGCCGGATATCACGCCGAGTTCAACGGCGGGTGGGGAGGCCGGGAATGGCTGAACGGCGTGCTCCGCATGCCCTACGGGGAGGACAAGGAGCCTGCGCTGTTCGCGGGCGAGTTGAAGCCCGGCATAAAGAATGGAGGCGGGACCGAAGACGGCAAGTTCCGGATGGTTACATCCGTAGCCTGCGACGCGAAGGGCCGCGTATACGTCGGCGACTACATGAACGACCGGGTTCAGGTATTCGATCCCGACGGGAAACACCTCAAGACGATCCCTGCGGCCAAGCCGGCATACGTGGCAGTCCACCAGAAAACGGGCGACATCTACGTCTTCTCCTGGATGCTGAACAACCGGATGTTCACGTCGGATCAGATCAGGGTCGAGGCGACGATGACGCATCTCGGCCCCCTCAAAACCCCCGCCGTTAAGGCCAAGTGCCCGCTGCCTCTCCCTGGCGGCTACAATCCTACCATTTCCTGGAACGTGCCTGGTGGCGTGCAGTACCGGGTGGAGCTGGATTCGTGGGCGGAGAAGCCGACCGTATGGATCCTGAACGGCAGGGTGGCCGAAGTCATGGGGCGCGACGACGGCAGCATAGAGGGCGTCAGGGTATTCTTCGACGGCGGGTGCGCCCACCTTTTCGAGGAAGCCGACGGGAAACTGACGCCAAAGAGGAACTTCGCCGAGGACGTGAAAAAGTCCGTCCAGCGGCTGATCCCTCCGATCCTGTGGCGCCAGCGGCTCGTCGTCAACCCCGCGGCCGGGAAACTCTACGTACTGGAGGGCGACTCCGGCGTTATGAAGTCGGTAAACCAGGCCGTCGAGATTTTCCCGGAGACGGGCAGGATCCGGCTGGTGGATCTGCCGCTCGGCGCGGAGGACCTGTGCTTCGACATCAACGGGGCGGCCTACATCCGGACCGATCCGCTGGTATCGAGGTTCGACCCGACCTCGTGGCGGGAGATTCCGTGGGACTACGGGGAGTCCTTCAAGGGCCACAGTTGGGGTATGGGAGCGAGGGGGGCTGACCTGATTTCGGCCCTCAGCACGCCCGGACACCGGTCTTTCAACTTCTGGCATCTGGGAGGGCTGGACGTCTCGGTGAAGGGGCATCTTGCGGTGACGACCTGCAATGGATGGGGGATGAGCGATGCGCCGAAATGGAAGCCCGGCGAGGCGCATTTCGATTATCAGGGCAAACCCTACGCGCCCGGAATCTATCCCGGGCGGGCGCGGTGGGGAGAGATCCACATATGGGACAGGCACGGCAAGCTGATCGCGGAAGACGTGGTCCCCGGCATGGGACATCTGAACGGCATCGGGATTGACCAGGACGAAAACATCTACATGCTGGCGGCGTCCAAGCGGATGATCAACGGCAGGCTCTACGATCCGAACCTCGACCGCGATACGTCCGGCACCGTCCTCAAAGTGCGAGCCGGGAAGGCCAAAGTGTTGAGCACGGGCGGGAATGTTCCCATCCCCCTGCCTGAAGCGAGCCGCCCGAAGCGCCCGATAGATATGGCCGGATACACAACCGGATGGGTGGAGGGCGCGGAGTGGTTCTACGGCGGGGTGGGGTTCTGCACGCCCGGCGCATGCGTCTGCTGGAACTGCCGTTTCGCCAAGGATTACCTCAACCGCTCGTTCGCCCCGGAAACCCTGCACTACAGCGTAGCCGTGCTCGACAGCAATGGCAATCTGATCCTGCGGGTTGGCAGGTACGGCAATGTGGACGACGGGATGCCTTTGGTGAAGGAGGGCGGCCCGCCGGATCCGCGTTCCATCGGTGGGGACGAGGTGGCGCTGTTCCACGCCTGCTATGTGGGCACGCACACTGACCGGCGGCTGTTCATAGCCGACGCCGGGAACGCCCGGATTCTGAGCGTGAAGCTGGGCTACCACGCGGAGGAGAAGGTGGCGCTGAAGGACGTGAAGGATGCAGGAAGGAGAGAATGAGACGGGAGAGCGACGCGGGCGGGCACAGGCCCCCGCCTCGATGCCGCTTTTGCGGATTGCGGAGGGAATCATGAAGGCGGCACGGACAGTCCAGAGGCTCGTGGCGGCGTGGGCGGTGCTGGCGCTGGATGCCGGGGGCGGAACTGTCGCCTTCAGACTCGAGGCCGGGGAATCCCATCTGCCGAAGGTGAGCGTCGCGCCGGCACCGGGTCAGGATGCCGGATCGTATACGGATATCCTGAATGAAAACAGCCTGTGGCGGTGGTGCGATTCCGGCGGAGACCCATGGGTGCGCACGACCGACGGCAAGCTCGTCCGCAGGAAGCTCGGCGGGAAGACCGCCTGGGGCGATCAGCCGAATTCATCCCCGCTTCCCCCCGCGGACTGGGCGGGCGTTGACTTCGACGACAGCGGCTGGGTCCGTTGTCGCGCGAGCAACTACGGAGTGGCCTACGAACTCAAACCGATGTTCGGGACCACCATGATCGCCGTCAGGGGCAAGTTCGAGGTCAGGGACCCCGCAAGGGCTGGAGAGCTGGAGCTGTCGCTGACCTACTCTGGCGGAGTAGTGGTCTACATGAACGGCAAAGAGGTTGCCAAGGGGCACATCCCCGGCGACAAGCCGGGGCTCGACGCGCCAGCTGAGGATCACCCCATCGAGGCGATGGTAACCCCGGACGGCAAGCAGTGGCTCACCCGCGGCAGCAAGGCGCAAGCGGCCCAGCTGGCGCTGCGCGAACGGAAGCTCGATGTGAAAATAGCCCCTCAGTTCCTGCGCAGGGGCGCCAACGTCCTGGCCATCGCGAACCGCGCCTCCCCGCTGCTCGAAGCCACCCTGAAGGCCCGCGGGGAGTACGAGAACGCGCCCTGGACTCCCGTCGGCATCCTGGGTCTCCGGCTGAAGGCACCTCCGGGATCGGTGGTCGTCCCGAATACGGCCAGGCCAGCCGGCATCCAGGTGTGGAACTGCATGCCCTGGGATACGATAGACGTCTTCTCCTACGGCGACCCGCAGGAACCGCTCCGGCCCATCACCATCCACGGCGCCCGCAACGGGACGTTCTCCGGCCGGCTGATGGTCAGTTCGGGCCAGGAGATCCGGGGCCTGAAAGTCACGGTAACCGACCTGATGCATGCCGGCAGATCCGGCAGGATCCCGGCATCGGCCGTGCGCGTGCGCTGCGCTCAGCCATGGGTGCCGGGGGAGTTCGCCTACAACCATCCCGGCCGGCGCGATGGCTTCGACGGTCTGGCCGACGGTGTCCCGGCGACGGTTGCGGCCGACCCCAACAAGGT
>JAOACM010000288.1 GCA_026417845.1 Planctomycetota bacterium
ATGCGGCGGTTCAGGACGGCCCTGGCCGCGCGGCCCTCTTCCGTAGCCGCCCAGTCGCCTTCCAGCTTTTTCTCCAGGAACACGCGGGCCTCGGCCTCCTGCAGTCCTTCCACGAGGCATTCGAAGCGGGCCGTGCTCTCGGCCCCATCCGGTCCCGGCGCCAGCATGTATTTGACGGTGGCGCCAAGCCACCCGCCCCGGTAGACATCACCCCAGTAGTCCGCGCCCATGCGCCCCACTCCGCGCGCCCCGGCCACGATGGCCCTTTCGGGGGCGAGCCTGTAATAGAACGGGACCGAATCGGTGTAGATCGTTATCGCCGTGCTCAGCCTCCGCGGGAAGACCAGCCGCATCGCGGGATTCTTCCAGCCCGTGTGGCTGAACACCGCGGGGCGCCTGGTCTTCTCATCCAGCCGCATGGCGCCCTGGTGATCGAAGATGCTGACGATGACCGAAAAGGGGTCCTTCGCGGCTCCTCGCGACATGCCCTTCGAGTGCGAGTGGCAGCTCCTCATCCATCCCGTCCCGGGGGCCAGATCACCGAGCAGGCCCGCCATGTCGAACAGGCCTTCTCCGAGCGCGTCCCACGGGTGACCCCAACACGCGGCCTTTTCCAGCTTCCGCCGGCCCAGCATGGCGAGCGCCTCACTGACGAAGGGGGCCAGCATCTTCCGGGCCTCCGGATCCTTCGGGCCGGGGAGGTCCATCCCCTCCGTCCTGCCGGATGCCTCGTCGCGCACAAGGACCCGGGATTTCTTGTCCGCCGCGCCGTAGAACGGATCATTGAAAACCACGAAGTTCACGATCTTCGGGACGCATCCGGAGGCGATGGCCGCGTCCAGGTATTTCTCCGCCCTGGAAAGATCGCACCCCCAGCTGCCGTCCGCTTTTCTGACGAATACCACCGGCGAATCGGCCCCGTTGGCGAATTCGGACCCCAGCAACACCGGCACGATCAGGAGCGCGTTGTTGACCCTGGCCAGTTGCCTGAAACTCGCCCTCATCCTCGCGATGTGTTCGTCCGACCACGGGGATACACCGTATTGCCGGGCGACCGCCCACGGAGACTGGTCCAGCGCGACGACCGTTTCGAACGACGGTGGATCAGGGAGCGTCCAGTCCATGACCCGGAGGCGGATGGGTACCCGGAGCTTCTCGATCCCGGCCTCGACGGCGATTTCGCCCCGATATTCTCCGGGCGCCGCGTCCTTCGGTATCGCCACCGTTATCCAGACCGGCCGGCACGATCCGGCCGGCACGGAAGCCGGCGGGGAGGAGCTCAGATGGTCGAAAAACTCGATCTCCGAAGCCTGCCTTGCATTACCCTCCCTGTCCGCGAGCGGACGGTTCCCGGCGAGCCGCTGCAGGTACATCGTGACCGTGGCCGACTGGCCGGACTCGGGGTCGCGCGCATCCGAATCGCCCCTTGGAGCCATGCGCGCGAGCGCGGTCCCGACGGCGTATCTTACGGTCACGGCCGAAGCCGGTATCTTCGCGCCCCCCTCGCTTCTCAGATCGGAAACGGAGGCGCGCAGGCCGCGCAGCTCCCTGTCGGTCCCGACCGCCACCTGGCAGGAAAATGAGCCGTTACGCGCGCCGACGATCCGCGCCGGGGCGGCTACGGCTTCCGAGGGACCGAAGTCGCGCGTCAGGTACCGGCGGTGGATGTCGTCCGGCCACGCCCGCACGCCGGAGGGAGGCCGTTCCATCAGGATCGAACCGGGAGGCTCCGCCTCCGCCTCCATCTCGATCAGACAGCAGTGGGACCAGGCATACCCGCCCATCGAGTCCCACACGTCCCCGAGGCGCTTCCGCTCGAATACTATGGGGTGCAGGTCGGCGCGATGGATCTCGACCGCCACGACGTTGTCCCCCTTGCGCAACAGGGCCGGAGGAACCTCCAGCGGCCCGAGGATGCGGTTGCGTACCTTCAGCGTCTCTTCCCATTCGGGCTTCGTCAGGGGATAATCCGCCCCGTTCCACCAGGCGTGGTAGGCGACCATCTCCGGACACGGAGGTTTCGCCGGCAGCGGCCTCCCTGTTCCGCCCCAGTATCGCGGGAATTCCGGGAGCGGCCGGCTTTTCCAGAAATTTTCCCTGGTCCGCCTCTTATCCTCGCTCAACCAGACCTCCATCGCCGCGTCCTCCATCGGAGCCTGGAGCGCGTAAGCCCGGACCGGGTAGCACCGGGCGCCGGCGTCGGGGGCGATCTCGCCGGCCGGCAGATGGCCGCGGCCGATCTCCTTCCCATTCACGTAAACGACCGCCCCGCCGCGGTAGACGAGCCTGAGGGCGAGCCGTTTCACCTTCGCGGGGTCCTCCACGAATATCCGCTGGCGGAAAAAGGCCGTCCCGACGCCGTGCGAAATCGCCTCGCCTTCGGAACTGAAGCCGTGGGGCCGGGGATGGCCGGCGGCGAACGGGAGCCGCTCCCTCTGCCAAGCCGAGTCGTCGAAATCGGCGGTCTTCCAGTCGGGCGGCGGCGGCTCCGACCGTACGAGAAGCGTTAGCGGCGAACTGTAGCCGTGGCCGGCGTACACGAACTCGTAGTAAAACGGCCATCCCACGAACGGCTTCGCCAGGTCTATACCTTTCCTTCTGATTTCGTCTCCCAGCCCTCCCTCGTTGGCCGCCGCGTCCCTGGCAAGCTCCTCCGGCGATATCCGCGCCGGCGAGAACAGAAAATAATGGCGCCAGTAACCGGCCATCAGGTCGAGCCGTCCGCCGGAGACGTCGGATTCGCCGGCGCGAGCCGGCGCGGCGGCACAGAGGACCGACAGCACCGCAGGGAATGCCTTCCTCATATTTCTCCTCCTCGCGCGCGGCTCCGCGCTCCCGCCGCCCGCGCTCCGGCGCCCGGGCGGACTCCGATCCCGTCCGCCTCCCTCCCCCGCGCCCTGCGCGCCGGGCCGGCCATCTCCGGCGCCGGAACGCCGCCCCTCCGAACAGGGCCTAGCCTGCCGGTCCGATCTGCCCGGCCGGCGCGGATCGCCGGGCAAAGCCGATGTCCGGGCCGCGCGAACGGCTTCTGGCCGCCCCGGCCGCCGGCGGCTGTCGCGCCTCCGCCCGCGCCTCTCATCTCGGTTCCGCCGGCCCCCGGAAGACGCTGCCGCCGAAGGTCGAGACGTATATGACGTCCGGATCATCCGGAGCGACCGTCACGCGCATTGTGTTGGCGAACGGAAACGACTCGAACGGCCGCCAGCTTTCTCCGTTATCGGTGCTGAGCCACAGTGAGGCCTTCTCCGGCGCCCCTTCGCACATCGTGGCGTACACCCATCCGGGCCTCTTCGGGTGGAAGTACGCGCCGAAGTGCTCCGCGCCGAACCTGGCGACCCTCTTCCACGAAGCGCCCCCGTCCGCCGTGCGGTAGAGGCCGCCCTGCTTCCGGCCGCCGGCATCGGCCGCGCCGATGAAGATTATGCGGCTGTCGGATGGATGCACGGCGAAATCCTTCGGCCAAAGCAGGCCCAGCGGCGCCGTAATGCGCTCCCACGAGCCACCACCGTCCCTCGACCTGTAAAGCCCCACCCCGTCCTCGCGGAACCCGCCGACCGTCGCCGTCACCAGCGCGAATACCGTGCCGTCCGCGTGAACGGCCACCCGGCACACGTTCATGTTATCCGGGTGCCCGAGACCGGAATTGGCCGCCTTCCACGTCCTGCCGTCGTCGGCGGATTTGTACACGCCGCCGCCGAAGATGCCGGCGTAGAGCGTCCGGGACCCCGCCGAACTCTTCCGGTCGAGCGCTATGGACGTGACCGGCGCCTTCGGCAGACCCTCGCCGCACGGCTTCCACGATTCGCAGAAATCCGCGCTGATGCACACCCCGCCCCCGCCGCGCGAGCGGTGCCTGCCGCTTATGATGTTCGCGTTCGGGATATCGTGCACGTCGGAGAACGCGCCCCACGCCTTTCCGGGCACGTCCGGATCGAATGCCAGTTCATAGCACGTATTGCGCCATGGAGCCCACTTGTTCTTTTCCCACCATATCCAGGATCTCCCGCCGTCCAGCGATCGTGCGAAGCCGATGTCTGTGTAGGCGATGTAATGGCGATTCCTCTGGTGCGGGTCCACGTAATAACACCACGTTGTGGTTACGACCAGGCCGTTACATAGCCAGGCCGAGCCGGGGCCCGGGGCGCGGCCCGGCGAGGGCAGGCAATGCCCGCACAGCCACCTGGCACCCCCGTCCCGCGTGACGAACACGCGCATGTCGTCGGTCGTCAGGATCCTGCCGGAGTCGGACGGGCATATCGCCGCCCCGATGGGGCAGCCCTGGTACGCCTGCCCGGTCGAGGCCGTATGGTAGTTGTGCTCGCAGTTGAACTCCCTGAAGCGCGGGTCCTGGTACCAGGTCGGGCGCCAGTTCCTCCCGCCGTCGTCGCTGCGGAAGCATGTCGGGTGGCCCGGCGGCCAGAAGCTGGTGCTCGTGTTGAACGCATAAACGCGCATGGGGTCAGCGTCGGCGGCAAGTACATGCCGGTACTGGGCGACCGGACCGTCGGCCCATTCGCCGGTCGCCTTCGTCTCCATATTGATGCCGCTCCCCATGGCCGACTCCCACGTCCCGCCCCCGTCGGCCGAGCGGTAGATGCCGCCGGCGAACTTTCCGTCCTGAACGCGGCTCTCGACCGAGCAGTACAGCATAGCCCTGCCGGTCTTCGGATCGGAGGCCCCGCGGAAGGAGAGTATCTTTTTCCACGGAAGGCCCTTCGTCTTTTCGGCCCATGAGGCGCCGCCGTCGTCGGAGCGCCATATGCCGTCGGCCGACGCCACGAAAAGGCGCCTTCCGCCGGGCGGAGACGTGCGGTCCACGCAGCAGGATATCGCGGCGCCGGATATCCCGGCGCAGCGCGCCCACGTCGCGCCGCCGTCGCGCGATATGGCCGCTCCCGATCGCGTGCCGGCGAGCATCAGGCGCGGATCGTCCGGGTCGAAGACGATCTCGCCGCTCAGCGGCGCGCCGGCGTCGCCAAGCGGGCGCCACGTTTCGCCGCCGTCGGCCGTGATCAGCAGCCTGCCCGATCCCCACCCCGCCGGAGCCGCTATCACGCGAGGATCGGACGGATGCATGGCCGGCGCGCACTGCGTGTTGCTCATCCGCTGCCGCCAGTGGATCATCTTCCATGTCCTGCCCCCGTCCCTGGATATGTAGCTGCCGGACATGTCGCAGTTGATCATCATCAGGTCGGGGTTGGCGCGGCTTATGACGGGAACAAACATCGCCCCGCCCCCGGAAAGCCCGACGGGCTCCCAGCCGCAGACTTTTTCAGCCACGGACGCCTCCCCGCCGCGGGACTCGCTCAATCCGGAGAGGATATGCGCGGCCGCGACGACAAGCGCCGCCGCCGCGCGGACCGCCCGGAACGGACCGGGCGCCCCCGGCGAGACCGCCCCACGGACCGGACATGCCGCCGCGAACGCACGCGCTCCGGGCGGACGACCCGCGGATATACGGACCGCGGACGTCCCTGCCGCCTCAGGGACCGGCAACAGCCGGCGCGCGGCCGGACCACGAGAGAAACGGGCGTCGCGCATGCGGCGTCCTCCGCGAAAACGCCCTGCAGGGCGCACCGGGCGCGCGGGGCGTCCGGATCGCCGGCGGCCCCCCGTGCCGGCCGCTCCGCCCGCCCGGCCGCCCGGCTGCCGCCGGAAGCGATGGACGCCTCCGGCGCCGGATCGGGTCCGAGCGGCCGGTTCCCTGCCGTCTACCGCGCCCCGTAGAGCCGGACTCCCAGCACGCAGGCGCGGTCCGCCCCGTGCGTACGCCCGATGACGAACCTGACCGCGCCGGTCTGTACCGGCGATCGGAACGGAACCTTCCGCAGGCGCAGGAAGTTTTCCTCCACCCTGCCGACCTCCGCCCAGCCCTCCCCCTGCTTCGCCAGCACGCGGAAGGCGGCCACCGTCTCCGGCGCCGCGCATCCGCCCTGATCGGTCAGGTGGTGCGGCTG
>JAOACM010000289.1 GCA_026417845.1 Planctomycetota bacterium
CAGCCGCACAGAGAGAACGCACAGGACTGGATCTGCGTTCCCCGCGATTTTTACCCCAGGCATCTTACAGAGAGAGCTGGAGCCGGACTGATGCGCACCCTCCCCGCGACTGCCCGCCGCCTCCTCTCTGACAACCGCCCCTGCTAACCAACAGCGCAACCGGCTCGTCCGGCACCCGCCGGGTGACCGCGCCCCGCCCGTTCACTTGGCGGTCGTCCCCGCACCGGAGGAGGTAAAGTAAAACCCCAGTATTTCGGCGTCCCGCGCCTTTCCGCTCTGCCTGAGCATTATGTTCACCCTGCTTTCCTCTATCAGTTTAGCGGCCGGGGCCGGCAGGTTCTCGTCCGCCACCGTCACTCCGTTAACCTCGACCTTTATCAAATCGCCGCGCCTCTTTATGCGGACGACGTATTTGCCGTCCTCGGTGGCGGGCGGCCTGGCCTTGCCGCCCGCCAGAAAACCGCCGGTTGCCATGCCCATCCTTTTCATTCCTTCGAAAGGCCCCGGCGATCCGGATCCGTTCCGGGCCTGCCCGGCGCCCCTGAATGCGAAAGCTCCGAACCCTCCGTAGGCGTTGTACATCGAAAGGTGGAACCGGGGCGGGCCGTAGCCTTCGAACCATCCAAGGGTCGAATTCCCCGTGAAATTGAAGTACAGGATTCCGTCCGTCCGTCCGAGCTTCTGATTTTCGTTCGCCTCCTCTACTCCCACGCCAACGTTAACAGCAGCCTCCAAGTCGAAATCCCGTCCATACCGCAGTTCAGGCGCCTGGAAAATGGCACCCGCGCCATCTCTGGCCGTCGCGCCTTCGGGCGTCTTCTTCAGCAGCAGCTTCCCTTTTTCCCACTCGATCGTCACGTTCTTCGAGGCGACCGGAGGAAACAGCTTCAGGAACCTGTCGAAGTTCTCCCTGGTGGCGAAGTCGAAGCGATACCCTTCCCTGATCTCTATCGTCTTCATCATCTTTTCGAAGACCGCGGCAAGGGACGCCTCCTTCGCCTTTCCGAATGCCGTCCCCGAATAGCACTCGCGGAAATGGGCGATCGTCCACCTGAGCATGGGGATATCGCCGGCGGCATCCAGTTCTTCAATGCGCTTCCATGTCTCTTCGGCGGCGACCTCCATCGGGTCCTTCGCGGCGGATTCAATAAGCCTCCTCAGCCACTCCGCCTCCCGGCCCGCCGTTTCGCCGTCCTTCAGCTTATCCGCCCTTCTGGCAAGGCCCGGCAGGACGGCCTCGGCCTTGTCCGGGGGAACCTCCGTAAAATTGAGGAACAGGCGTACGAGCTGCCCCCTGGCATCGTCCGGAATGCCGATGTTCGCGAGCCGCGATTTCACGTCGCCGGTCAGCCGGTCCAGTAGCAGGGGGAGCTTTACAGTAGGGCTTTCCAGTATGATCGTTTCGCCCGTCACGTCGCGGACCTTGTACTTGCCGCTCTTCCCGACGGTGTATTTGTCTCCGGAGTCCGTCTTGAGCTCGAACCACGCCTGATCGTTGATCTTCGCCAGGCCTTCCTTCATCGCCGACTTCGCCGCGTCGAGCCACTCCGCGCCCGTGGCGTCTGGCGCGATCTCGGCCGCTTTCCCGGCGAGGATCGGGTTCGCTTTTGCGGCCTCCACAAGTCCCCGCGCCGCGTCCGCGTTCCGTTTCCGGAAGGCGTCCAGCAGGTCCTTCCGGTACCTGGCGTAAGCCGCGCGGACGAGGGCCTTCTCGTCGCTGACCGGTGGGAGCGCCGGACGGGCGGTTTCTCCCGTCCGTTCGCCTGACGCCGGTCGGCCGGCGGCCGCCGTGCCGCCGCCGCTTCCAACCTTCTCCGCCGGGCTGCCGGCGACAGCCCCATCCGAAACCGCGCCACCCGCGGCCGCTCCGCCCGTAGCGGAGGCGCCGGCCGGGGCCGAAACGCCAAGTCGAAGCTCGAGATCCTTGAAAGCCACATGCGATCCGTCGGCACCGTTTGAATAAAGGGCGAGGAACCCCGGTTTGAGAGCCGGCACATCCGCCCCTACGATCTTCGCCCCCTCGACCTCCATGGTTACGGAACTTCCCGTCGCCCTGATCAGGAACCGCTGCCATCTGCCGGGCGGCAGCTTTCCGCTCCCGGACCTCGCTATCTTCTCGCTGCCGTTCCATATATGCACGTCGCCGTCGTTGTGTAACGTGAACCTGATACCCTTGCCCCTTGATTTGTCGGGACGTCCCAGCGAAATGCCGCCTTGGGCCGCCGGAAACTGCCCCTTTACGTTGACTCTCCCGCGGAATTCGAATTCTGCCGCCTCCACACGCCGGTGGATTTCGCCCGCGCCGATGAGTTCCAGACATCCGTTTTCCACCTTTACGCCTTCGTTCTCCACGAAGCTCCACCCCGATACGTCCCTGCCGTTGAAAAGGCTTGTCCATTCGCCGCCGGATTCCGGAGCACCGGCGACCGGCATGCGAGACGATGGCTGTGGGAGCGGAGGAGCGGGGGGAGCCGGAGGCGGTTGCATCTGAGAGGCTGGCGGAGAGACAGAGGCACCCGACGATGCCGGATTCCCCGCCGGATGACCGGCAGAGGCGGCCCCCTCCTCGCGCTCATGAGAAGCCGGAGGCGATCCCGTGTTACCGGCCCCGGCCGGCCCCGCACGCGCGTCTTCTTTTTTCTGTGCGGGGGTACCGGCGCTGGAGGGTACCGCTTCTCTCTTCTGGGGCGCGCCTCCGGACTTGCCGCCGGCTGCCGGAGATTTTACGGCAACCGCCGCCGTCTTCCTGCCTCCGGCAAGCATGATGACGCCGCCCGCCGCCGTCACCGCAAGCATCGCCCCGGCCGCGATAGCCAGCGGCACGCCCCATCGGCGGCGCGACCATCCCCCCGGTTGAGTCTTGGCGGGCGCTTCGCCGCGCGGCCGCGGTATGGCAGGCGCTGCGGCAGGAGCCGTCGCGGGCGCCGAACTCCCGGACGGCGGGGGGGACGCAGAAACGACGGCCGGGGCCTGGCCTGTCGCGATCATCGCCTGCCCGGCGTTGCCGGCTCGCGAAGGGACGGGCGTTTGCCTGCTGGTCGGAGGGATCACCGGAACCGGACGGTAAGACGCCGTGGGTATCCTTTGCGCGCCGGATGGCGGCCTGCCGCCAACCTGTGCGTGGGCGCCGGTCGGAAGACGTTCGCCCGCCGGCATCTGATGCCCGCTTGGCGGACGTCCGCCGGCTTGCTGCTGAACTCCAGTCCGCGGACGCGCCTCCGGTTTGGGATAAGCCCCAGTCCGCGTATGCACCCCTGTTTGCGGCCGACATGCGGCACAAACCGCCCCTTCGTCGGTCCTGACCGCCCGACCCTCTTGAAGGTCTTTATCGGGGATCCTTCGCCCGCAGTGATCGCAGAAAAATATCTGCATCCTGTTAATCCGCCTTATGTTGCGTCCGGCCGCAAGGCCGCGATCGAACCGGCCGTAGTTTCTATGAACTAAAGACGCTATGCGCTTATATCATCCTTCCAAGTTCAAATTTATCCCGGCGGGGGTCTCAAGTCAATCTTTGGTCTGAACCGCGTCGCGCCGAGGATGCGGAGGTTTTATGTCTCGAAAAGGAAGCGCTTGGCGTCATTAAAAATGATGTCCGCGCGGATGGATGCGGGGATTCCTGCGCGCATCTCCAGAAGAACGCTCCGCTGTAACCCGCGCTCCGTTAAGGAGGTGCGCCTGCTATATGATGCGCAGGCCAGGGGCGGGGTGGGCATCCGATCCGGCGGTCTCCGCGGAGGGGGGGAGCGTATCACGGTGCGGACCGGCACGGTTCGGATCAGGGCCTATCTCGCCCTCCTCCCCTGCTGGAAAGTCGGGATCGCGGAACCGTATGCTCCGCGCCGGCGGATTTTCGGACAGGCTCCTGGCCAGGTCTGAACAGGAACAGGCCTTGCCGGGCCGGATCCGGCTCTGCCGGGTCGGGTGCCCATTCGCCGTTTGCGGTCCCACACTTCGTTTGAAGGCGCAGTCGAATTCGAATGTCGCCGGATTGCCCTTGACGGGGAGCGGTCGCGACAGCAAGCTTTGGGAGGCGCTAAGGCCGGTCCGTCCCTAACAGCGGACGGCAAGCCGCCGTCTTACTAAAGGGGGCGGACCGGCGGGATTACGGGCGCGGCGCCGGGACGGGTTTTCCCGGTACGGCCCAGCGCGGAGGTCGAGCGGAATGTCGCCAGGTGCGGCGGGTCGCCGGATGGCGTTTTCCATTTGCGTTGTCGCGCTCGCGGCGTGCGGCTGTCTCGGCCTCAACCGCGAGCGGATCGAGGACTTCACGAGCGCCCCGGTCCGCTACAAGCGGCATCAGGATGCGCATCTGGACTATCTCCGCGACGAGATAGACCGCTTCGTATACTCGAACCTGGCTCGCTTCGAAGCTATCGAAAACGACATTATGGCCTACGCGCGGTACCAGCAGGAACTGCCTGCCTATCTCCGGGACGACATCGCCAGGTTCGTCGCCAAACAGAAGGAATGCGCTGTGCGCCTGGAGGCGGATATCGTGAATTACGTCCGCGCCCAGGAGGATCCCCCGAGATACCTCAGGGAGGAACTCGAACGCTACTGGAACAACGAGGTCCGCAAGCGGCCGAAGGCGCTCGCGGCGGACATATCGGCCTACTGGCGTGCCCAGGAGGAACATCTGGCGCCTCTTCGCGACGAGCTGGCCCGTTTCGTCGCGAAGCAGAAGGAATGTCTTGCCGATCTCCGCGAGGACATAAACGCCTATTACCGCCATCAGGCCGGGATGCCGGCTTACCTGCGGGAGTCGCTCGATCGGTACTTCGTCAACGAGGTTCGGATCCGCCCGAAGCGGATCGAGCAGGACATATTGAACTACAAGCGCCACCAGGACGAGATGCCGGAGAAGCTCCGCGAGGCGCTGGCCAGGTTCACGGCGAAGAACATCGAGTGCGCCAGGCGGCTGGTCGAGCGGTTGAGCGAGTACCGGCGCCACCAGGAGGACATGCTGCCGGCGCTGAGGGATGACTTGGACAGGTTCGCGCGCGATGTGCCGAGGAGGTGCCTGGCAATGAAGGAGGACATAATGCGCTACGCCAGGCATCAGGAGGAGGTCCTCAATCCTCTGCGGGACAGCGTAGCCAGGTACTGGAAGGGCGAGTTCCATGACAGGCCGCGCCGGATGGCGGCGGATATAGTCGCGTACGCGCGGCACCAGACGGAGGACCTAGACAAACTTCGCGACAGCCTGAACCGCTACTACGTCAGCGAGATCCGCACGCGCCCGGCCAGACTCGTCGAAGGCATTATGGGATACTATCGCCATCAGGAGAGCACGCTGGAACTTTTGCGCGAGGATATGATCCACCTGCCCGACGGGGGGGTCGAGCTGCGCATGAGATAGGGTGTGCGCCGGATCTGACGGATGATGCAGCAGGGGCGCAAGGCCGCGCTTCAACTGCGGAGCGCCGGCCGTAGTTCCTGGCCGGAAAAGAACGCATCTTTCGCCTGCGTCCCGGCACTGGAGACTCCGGCAGGGACGGCTGCCACCGAAGGGGGGAGCGGCCCGGCCGCCGGCGGCAGCCGGCCGACGACGGGGCCGTCTCAGGCCGTGCTGGCGGGTCCGGCATCGTCGCGGTCATGGGGCGCGCAATGCGGTCGCCGATCGAAGAAGCCTCGGCGCTCGCCGGTATGCTCCGGGCGGCTTCGATCCGCTCCGCCGCCCGCGATCTCCTCGTACGTTTCGAACTGATTCTCGCACTGGCCTTGGCTGCGCTCGCCGTCTGGATGACATCCGTGCTCGCGCTGCCGCATCTGGCCGCCGCGTGCCCGGTGATCCGGTTCGTCGGGATCGCGGCTTTCTGCGCCGCACTGGCGGCATCGGCCTGGCGCGCAGCCGCGGGGAGGGTTCCGGAGCGGAGCCTGGCCGCGCTATGGGAGCGGGCC
>JAOACM010000290.1:0-1223 GCA_026417845.1 Planctomycetota bacterium
CCAAGCCTGTGCGTTCTCTCTGTAAGATTGGGATAACGCCTTTCCGCAGCCGGCCGGAAATCTCCTCGCGACGACACACAGCACAACCGCTTTTTTAGCGGGGGCGACTTGACGGTGCCTGCTGCTTGGCTATATTGCCAAATATATTAAATGGCCGGTCTTACTGTGCCAGCAAAGGAGGAATCGTTAGCGGGGGACTTCGAGGCTGGAGGAAGTTCGGTATGGACGAAGAGACCAGAGACATGTTCAAAGAGCGCGCCCTGATCATGAAGGCGCTGGCCCATCCTACCCGGTTGTTTATCGTGGATCGGCTCGGCAGGCGCGAGACGTGCGTGTGCGAACTTGTCTCGATGATCGGCGCCGACATGTCCACCGTTTCTAAACATCTCTCGATACTTAAATCCGCCGGAATAGTGGAGGACGAGAAGCGCGGCCTGCGGGTATTTTACCGCCTGAGGTGGCCGTGCGTGCTGAGGTTCTTCGACTGCATAGAGGGGGTTCTTTCGGCCGCGGCGAAGGAGCGTCTGAAGCGTTATGCCAAGTGACCCTGCGGGATCTCCGGAGGCGCCTGACCTGGCCGGTCCCCTCACAGCGTAGAGATGGTGGCGGGACCGGGTTCCGCGGCCGGTTTGCCGGGGTGCGCGGCCTTATTGGGCGCCCTGCGACAGCATCCGGCAGCGCCTGACGTGAAGCGCCGGGCGCTAAGGCGTCCGGGGGTAGAATCCGGACGCTACCGCGAGATTAGAGCCCGGTCATACGCCTCTGCAGGTGCGATCGGCGTCACAGTTGGGTGCTGAGCCATTTTTTGGGCGGCAACTGATTGGCGGATTGACCAATCAGCCACGATCAGTTACGATGCAGGCGCGGAGGATGTGCGGATGTCCGAGTGGAAAAAGTTCGCGTGGCTGGCGGGGATATTCCTCGTCGCGTACTTCCTGCCGATGGACAATCCGAAGATCGCGAATGCGATCCTGGAGGCGTTCCGGCTGCTTCAGTGGTACGCGCGCGAGCATACGCTGGCGTGCGTGGTGCCGGCGATGTTCATCGCCGGGGCGATCTCGACGTTCCTGTCGCAGGCTTCCGTGATGAGATATCTCGGCCCAAGGGCAAATCGCCTCGCGGCCTATTCGGTTGCGTCGGTTTCGGGTGTGATCCTGGCGGTCTGTTCGTGCAGCGTGCTTCCGATGTTCGTGGGCATCTACACGCTCGGGGCGGGGTTGGGA
>JAOACM010000290.1:1233-5894 GCA_026417845.1 Planctomycetota bacterium
ACCTTTCTCTATTCCGGACCGGCGATCAACATCCTCGCCATCATCATGACCGGCAGAGTGCTGGGTCTGAAGCTGGGGGCGGCAAGGGCAATCGGTGCGGTCATCTTTTCAATCATCATCGGACTGCTGATGGCGCTGATCTTCCGTCGCGACGAGGCCAGACGCGTCGAGGCGGCGATGAAGACGCCCGAACCTCCGCCGCCAAAGCGCAGCCCCTGGCAGACTGCGCTCTACTTCGCCGGAATGCTCCTTTTCCTCATCTTCAGCGACTGGTTTAACACCAACGACGTGACCATAACCATGAGGGACGGGACCGTCATCGAGGCCAACATCCGGTACAGGACTGTCGAGACGATGGACATCCAGAGGTATGACGGGAACCGCAGGCTTCTGCCCGGCGTGCAGCGGCTTCAACTGGCGGACATAGAGAAAATCGCCGGGGTCCCCAGCCTGACCATGACGATCCACAGTGTCAAGTGGTACCTGGCCGGCGCGATGCTCCTGGCGGTCCTCGTCATGGTCTGGAAATGGTTCGACAGGGACGAGATAAAGGAGTGGATGTCGGCGACGTGGGATTTCGCGAAAATGATCGTACCGCTGCTCTTCGGGGGCGTTTTCGTCACCGGCTTCATAGGGGCGCTTCTTCCGGACGAGTACGTGGCGGGGTTTGTCGGCGGCAACGGGCTGGCGGCCAATTTCTTCGCCTCGTTCGTCGGAATGATCTGGTACTTTGCGACGCTGACCGAGATACCGATCGTCGAGATGCTGATGCGGCTGGGCATGGGCAAGGGACCGGCCATGGCGCTGCTGCTGGCAGGCCCGGCGCTTTCGCTGCCGAGCATGCTGGTAATTTACAGGACGATAGGTTTGCGGAAGACGGCCGTCTTCTGCGCTCTGACGGTAGTCATGTCCACGGCTGTAGGCATGTTGTTCGGCTCGGTGGCGGGATAAAAGCGATGCGCATCCCGCGAGGCGTTCCGTGCGGCGCCACGCATCCTGGGCGTCGCGGCGGGATGATTCTGCTGCGGCCGGACGCCGCAATATCCCGGCGGGCGTACCGGTTCCGTCGAGGGGGATCGCGATGGAGTCGCGGCTGGCGCTGGAGGGAGGGAAAGGCACGATGAAGAAGGTTCACATACTCGGGACGGGCTGCCCGAAGTGCAAAAAGCTCGCGGAGGCTACGGAGACCGCCGCGAAGGAACTCGGCATACAGATCGAACTGATAAAGGTCACGGACATAAACGAGATAATGAAGTTCGGCGTGATGATGACTCCCGGCCTCGTGGTGGATGGTGAAGTGAAGGTCGTCGGGAAGGTGCCCGGAGTGGCGGAGATAAAGAAGATGCTGGCATGAAAACATGGCGCGGCTCAGGGCCCCGGAAGACCGGGCGCGCCGGGATTGGCGGCCGGGCCGGGTTTCGATCCGGCCGTAGAAAAGGAGGGGCAAGCGATGTCGTCGGGCAAAGGGGCGGGCTGTTGCGGCGGGGCAAAGCTGATATTTGCCTGTTCGGGGGCGGCGGACGTCGGAGCGATAGCTGATCAGGCCGCCAGGAAGCTGGCGAAGGACGGCGCGGGCAGAATGTTCTGCCTGGCCGGCGTCGGCGGCAGAGTGTCGGGGATCATGAAGACGACCGAGGCGGCGGAAAAAATCCTCGTAATTGATGGCTGTCCGCTGAATTGCGCGAAGAACTGTCTGGAGCAGGCCGGATTCAGAAAGTTCGAACATCTCCAGCTGGCAGACCTCGGCATGGAGAAGGGGAAGACGCCCCCGACGCCGGAGAACGTCGCCAGGGCCGCCGCGAAGGGGGCGGAGAAGCTGGCTTAGTCGTCCGGCGGACTTCGCGGTATCGCGGCGGAGCCTTGCCGGGCCGGATCGGAGCGCTGGGTGCCCGGTCTGCCTTTACGGCGGTCGCGGCACGGCGCCGTCGGGCCGCTTTGGCGGGGGTAATTGTTTACCGTGTCCCTATGTTGAGCCGCAGCGGACAGGGTGGACCCGTTTGTAGCAGCGCCATTGTCAGCCCGTTCGGACGCGCCACTGCAAATAGAGGCCACCTCCTGAACACGGCAAACAATTACTGGCAGGGAGGTATACGCTCCGGGCGGCGACAATGACGGGCCGGCGGCGACCATGGAAGCGGCTGCGGCCGAAGCGACGTGCCCGGCCACAGAATTGCGCGGGAGGAAGATCGGAAACCTGGAGAAGGGTGGAAGCATGGGTGGCGGGAATGCTGACGGAGACGGCCGCGCGGGGTTCTACCGTAAGGCGGTGATAGTAGGAGCCCTGGCAGTGGCGATAGTGATTACGGTCTGGCTGAAAAGGGCCCGGTCGGCCGGATCGGAAAGAGCGGAACGCCGGCCGGCGCCGGCGGCGACGGGCGGGACTGCGCCCCAGACCGAAACGGACGCCTCCCGCCCGGGAGCGGATGCGCCGGAACCGCGCCAGCCTACATCCGGCCTGAGATCGGAAACCGCCGCGCCAAAACCGAAACTCCTCGAACTCGGCTCGACCACCTGCATCCCGTGCAAAATGATGGAAGGCGTATTGGCCCGTCTCCGCCAGGACTATTCCGACAGGCTTTTGATCGAGTTCGTAGATGTCACAGTAAACCGCTCCGCATCCGAGCAATGGAAGATAAAGGTCATACCGACTCAGATATTCCTTTCGCCTGACGGGAAGGAGCTCTTCAGACACGAAGGATTCTATCCGAAGGACGACATCGTGCGGAAGTGGAAGGATCTGGGTTACGACCTGGACGCGGCACCGCCTCCCGCCACGCCGCCTGCCGGCCGGGCCGGCAGGTGAGATCAGGAGGCAAGAAAGAGGAGTAATTGTTTGCCGCCTCCTGATGTCGGGATGCAGAGGATGGTGCGCATTCGTTCGTGCCGCGCTGTTATCTCCCCGGCTCGCGCGCGCCACCACTTACAGACACTGCCTGAGAGCGGCAAACAGCTGCTAAAAGAGGGAAAGGGACAACGCTTCAGCGGGAAAGCCGTCCTGTCCCGTATGCGATGCCGTCTGCGCCTGTGTTCGCCTTCGGGAGGGGGCGGGGCGGATGGCGGCGGGCAACCTGGAGCCTGTCCGAAACCCTGCCGCCGCGCAGCTTACGGCTCCGCGCGTTCGAATTCGCGGCGGGAAGTTTCCGGGCAGGCTCTTAAGCAAGAGAGGAGGCGCGATATGGGAAGGTTGTCGGCGTCCAGTTTCGCTGTCGCAGCGGCGGTTCTTTGTGCGGGCGTGGCGGCAGCAGGAGAGGGCGGAGCGGTTTCAGTTGAGGAGGCTTATCCCGGCCTCGCCGGAGGGCCGCTTACGTACGCCCGTCTTGCCGACCTGCCTGACGGCATCCTGTTCCGGGCCGAGGGGATCGAGATAACGAAGAAGGAAATCGAGGCGGAAGTAGCCGGCGCCCAGGAAGACGTCCGCGGACAACTGGAGAGGAACCGCGTTCTGGTCCTGGAGCGGCTGGCGGAGCGGCGGCTGATCCTGAGGGCTGCCGGCGCCGGGACTGCCGGCGGAAAAGACGGGAAGGACGGCGGGCGCGAAGGCGAGAAAGCGAAGGTCGAGGCGTGGGCGAAGGAGATAACCAGCGGCGTGGCTGTCTCTGATGCCGAGACTCGGGCCTTCTACGAAGCGAATAAGGACCGGATCGGAACGGATTTCGACAAGGCCGCGGATGCCGTGAAAGAAATGCTGGTCGAGGAGAAAAAAGAAAAACTCCTGAACGAACACATAAGGACGTTCGGGAAAAAGATGGTTCTCGAGGTCTCGCGGGCATGGATGGCGGAGCAGGCGCCGAAGGCACTGGACAATCCGGTTGACCGGGCCAGGCGCTCGAAGAAGCCCGCGGCGGTCGGGTTCGGCGCGGCGGGATGCTGCGGACCGGACAGACTGGCGCCTGTGATGGCAGCAGTGGCGGAGGAGATGGGAGAGAAGGCCGTCGCGATATCTGTGGACGCCCGCGCGGAGTGGGCGCTGGCGGAGCGGTACAGGGTGAGGACGGTCCCGACGGTCATATTCTTCGGGGCGGACGGGCGCGAAGTATGGCGGCGCGAGGGCGGGATGGACCGGAACGCCATCGCCGCGAAGCTGCGCGAAATCGCCGGCCGGTAGAGTTCAGAGCCTGTCCGGAAACTCCGCCGCCGGACGGTGGGGATCGCTTAGCGTGTAAGCCCCGCGCCGGAGGTTTTCGAACGGGGCCGAAGCCGGAGACCGGGATGCTTGAAGAGCTTTTCACGTCGCTTTCCATGGCGCTCGAAGGCTCCGCGGCCGCGGCACTGGCCGCCGCGGCTGCGTGGGGCGTCCTCAGCATATTGCTCAGCCCCTGCCACCTCGCGAGCATCCCGCTGATAGTAGGTTTCGTCGGAAGGGAGGGCGTCAAGTCGGCTCCGCGCGCGTTTGCGATATCATCGCTGTTCGCCGCCGGCATACTGGCCACCATCTGCCTCGTCGGCCTGGTCACCGCCGGCCTCGGCCGGATGCTCGGCGACGTCGGCCCGTGGGGCAACTATTTCGTCGCCGCCATCTTCTTTATCGTCGGACTTCACCTGCTTGACGTCATACCGATGCCGTGGTCCGGCCCCGGTCAGGTCGGCGGTGACTGGAAAGGACTGCCGGCTGCGTTCCTGCTCGGCCTGATCTTCGGCATCGCCATCGGTCCGTGTACCTT
>JAOACM010000291.1 GCA_026417845.1 Planctomycetota bacterium
CTGCCACGCCGGCCATACCAGGCAGTGCCCGCGACAGCGGAACCCGTTCTCCTTCAGCCACCTGGCGCATTCGAGCGCCCGCCGCCTCGCCTTCCCGTCATACATCCCCTGCGGCTTGGCATCGTTCTCTATGACCGCCGCGTCGAAGAGCTTTTTCAACTCTTCCCTGTACCGCTTCCTGTCGTCCGTTTCAGGACCTTCGTAAAGCCACTGCGAGGCTACCGCGGTGCCGAAGCGGAAGGCATGGCGCACCTGACGCGCCTCAACGGACGCCCCCGCTACAGGAACATCGGCGGCATCCAGGACGATCACCGTCATGTCGCCCTTGCGGAGTTTCTCGATGCGTTCGGCGGCATCCGCCCGCCACTGGGCCCGCGGGTCCATACCGGAGTAGGACGGGGGCGAGTTCGGCAGCCTTGAGATCGCCACGGATGAGCCGAAGTTGACGACGGCTACGCCCCCGACCTCCACGACCTGCTGCGCGTCCCCGAAATCGAACCAGACGCTCGCCTTGCCGGCGGGAAAGTCCCGTTTCGGCGAAAACGCCATGAAAAAGGTTTGCCAGCCCCTGCCTCCGGCCGGCGGCGCCTGCATGTCGGCAACATGTTCGTATTTTCCGCCGTGCTCCTGGACCCCGAACCGTACCATCCCTTCGTTCGAGTCCGGCGGAGTCTCGACCAGCCTCAGCCGGAATACCGCCAGGCAGGCGTCCCCCCTTCGCATCGGCGCCCCGGTCGGCGCCCCAAGCTGCACGTCCCAATGGTTCGGCGCCCGCCGCTTCGTCCGTACGCGCACGGCGTCCGGAAACGGCTGCCCGGCGACCGCGACTTTTTCCATCTCCGCGTCCTTCCATCCTTCGCCCCACCGTTTCCAGTCCTCCCATTCACCGGGTGCCAGCGGCGCGCCGTCCGGGAGGTCCTTCAGCGACGGGTCGGCCGTCTCGAGGAGTACTCTGTGCCGCGGCGGCTCGGCGCTCAGGTTCGCCGCCTCGAGCCCCCCGATCTCCACGGTCTGAGGCCCGAAGCCGAGGCTGACGGCAACCTGCCCCCCGCCGGCTGCGAACTCTTCTTTCGCCTCGAACTCGATCTCGAACCGCTCCCAGTTCTTTCCGAAGTCGAAGGTCCGCGCGAAGATGCGGGTCCATGGGGCGGAACTTTTCTGGACGACGATCTCTACCCGTCCTTTGCCGCTCGCATCCGCAACCGCCGGCGCGCGCGCGAAGAAAACCAGTCTTATCCTGTCGCCCTTCCTTACAGGGCCGGTCGTTTCGGTGCCGGCCTGTATCTCCCAGGATTCCGCCGGCTTTTTCCTCGCGACGATGCGGATCGCATCCCGGAACGGCGCGCCCTCGACGGCCGCCACGGACATCGCCGCATCCGCCGAACACCTTCCCCAGAGCCGGAATGCCCTGACGCCCTCCGCCGGGAGGAGGGACAGGCCCGTCTTCCGAGGACCGGGCTCGCCGGCTTCGACGACCTGCGAATCGAGCCTGGAGAAAAGCGCGACGCAACAGACCGGGATCGCCACCGGCATCCAGTGCCGGAAAGGCGGCCGGGCATGTTTACGGGCCGTCATCCGCATACGCCGATCCTGAAGAGAAACCGCGCCCGGAGGCCGCAATCGCGTTGCGTGGCGCGCCGGACCGCATCATTGTGGGTGGATTTTAGCGCCGTGCGCGATCCTTGCATCCGGAAAAGCGGTCTCGCGGGATGCCGTGTGCCGGGGCCAGCGCACCTCATGCCGCGGTGGGACGCGCACGCAGGGGGCGGCTGAAGGGTTGCCCTGCCCCCACGTGCGGGGGGATTCCGGGGGCACTGATTCTGGGGGCAGAAAGCGGGCGGCCTGCCCTCCCCACGCGCGAGGGATTCCGCGACGGCAGGGGTTCGAATCCGCCCCTGCGGACATTCCCGCGTATCGCTGGAAAAAAACGGGGGCCAGCCCAATGCCGGCCCCGAAGGAGGAGAACGACGATCACGCCCGCAGCTTACCTGTACATCGGCAGGTACCTGTAGTACACCTCCAGACACAGACAGCCCAGCGCCGTCGAGCCGACCCGGCCCCACCTGTCGCCGAACGCGCCCACCGGATCCCACGAACCGTCCTCGTCCCCGCCGCGCCTCTGGTTGTCGCACAGAGTCGGCTTCATCGCTTCATTCCACTTCTTCCATATCTCTCCACCCTGCTGGAAGCAGACCAGCGCGGCGTAGTACCAGTAGTACATATCAACATTGCCCCAGTTCGGCACGCCGCCTTCCTTTATCATGTACTCCACGCCGCCCTGCAGGTCCTCCCGCTTCCAGCCCAAGAACATCCGCCCGAGCAAGCCCATCGCCGTGTTCCGGTGCTTGCTCAGCACCCTGCCAGGCTGATAACCGTACCTGTGCCCGCTGTACGGCTCGTTCGGATTCGCCTTCTCCACCTCTACCGAATCCAGGAAGTTGATCGCACCCTGGAACCCGCTCGGGTCAACCTTCAGCCCCGCTATCTTCGCCGACTTCAGCTGCATTATGAACCACCCGGTCACCGACATGTCGCCCGGCTGCTTCGGGTTGTACCGCCAGCCCTTCTTGTCCGACCCCCCGGCGCCGGGGTCCTGATGGATGTTGACCGAATAGTCCACGGCGGCCTGCGCGGCCCGCACCGTGTCGGGCACGCGCGCCATCCCAGCCGCCTCCGCCAGCGCCAGTCCCGCTATCGCATGGTTGTAGCCGATCGGCCCATCGCCCTCGGCCAGCACGCGGCCCTCGTTGTTCTGCTTCGATATCAGCCAGTACACTCCGCGCTGGACGTTGTCGCGATACTTGCCCGCCTTCTCCGTGTGCCCGGCGCCAAGGAACGCCAGCACGGCGAAGCCGGTCATCGCCGTGTCGCATTTGCTGCTGGCGCCGTACTTCATCGAGTCCCAGTGGCCGTCCTCTTCCTGGTGCCTGGCCAGCCACCTGAGCGCCGCTTCGACCGCCGACTCGGTAGCCTTCCCGCCGCCGCCGGCCATCAGCGCGCGCTTCTTGCCGCCGCCGTTCCGCTGCCCGAAGCACCCGGCCCCGCCGCCGCCGAGACCGATCGCCGCGTTGACACCGAGCCCGCCCAGCGGCAGATCGGATATCGCGTTGGGGTCGCCGCGCGCCGTGTGGGTGTCCATGTCGTCCTCGGTCTCGTTATGAGTTGTGTCCTCGACCTTTTCGTGCGGGATAATCGGGTGTTCGACGGGATTATCCTTGTCCGGCGTCTCGACGGGGTTTTTGAAGATGTCCCTCGGTTTCTTCTCGTCGTATTCCGGCGGCTTGGACTTCGCGAGATCCGTCGTGATGACCGTCTCATCGCTCTGCGACTTCATCACGACCATGCTGAGAAGCCCGAGCAGCAGGAGCAGAAGACCGTGGAAGACGAACGATATGATCCACCACGGCGCTGCCCCGAACTGATCCTGGAGGGATCCGAAAAACCCCTGATCCTCCTCCTGCTGCTCCTCTTCGAGCTGCTCCCCTTCGAGCACCTCTTCTTCCCTGGGTTCCAGTTCCGCCATGGCGAACCTCCTTTCCCCCACTTCTCTGCCAGACGCCCGATCTCCGCCGGCGCATCTTGTCTACGGTCCCGACATCGTCGCATTCCCTCTCGCATATTTTAACGGATTCTACATGGCGGATGGTTCAAAAAAACTGGATTTTTCCCAAAAGTCTCCGAGCTCCGGCGCTTCAACAATCCAGACTTGACGCATTTTTACGCAAGCCCTTATCTTCCAAAAGGTTAAGAATGAAATCCGTTTGGCCCTGCCGCAAACGGACAAATGCACCTTGTGCGGCAAGGGAGTTATGCTAAAAGACGTCTCTGCGAAGGTTCGCCTCAACTTTTTGTGGAACAGTGAGTTGCGGCAGGTATCGTGGGGCAACCCGGCTGTGGCTTGGGCGAACAGGAATATTATAAATCTGCTGTTTTTTCAGGAAACAACATCGGACGGATTTACATCTATAAGGTTCAGCAGTCCGCACGTGTATCAGGATGGCACCGCTAACCGGAGGGTCAACAGTTGACCTTCCAGCGGCCTGTATGCAGACGGGATATGTAGAAGGAGGAAACTGGAATGCCGAAGGTAGCGATCATCTGCCGGGCGATTCCGGGTCTGATGCTTCTCGTTTCGCTCGCGCAATCGGGGGAGGAACCGCTCCTCAAGACGATAGCGACGGGGACTTACAGTCTGGTGCTGCCACAAGGACACCGTCCGGACTCGAAATATCCGATTCACATCGCGCTGCATGGGGCAGGGGACAGCTGTTCGAACTTCGCGAGGTGGTGGGCCGAGGCCAACAGGAGCCGGGGGATAATACTTGCGGCGCCCGAAGGCGGGGACAGACGCTTCTGGAGCGACAGGGATATTGACCACATAAAGGCCGTCCTGAAGGATATCGTCGAGAACTGCGGCGGCGATCCGAACCGGACCATGCTCTCCGGTTTCTCCGCCGGGTGCGCGATGGTGTTCATTTACATGGACAGGTTCCCGACGGAATTCCAGGTTTACGCCGGCACGGCTCACGTGGTGGGCACATCCCTGAAGAGCCTCAAGGAGGCGGCGTCCAAGGGTGTCCAGGTATACTACTCGGTCGGCAAGCAGGATCCCAATTATCGCGGCTACCCGGAAAGCGTAAGAAAGCTCCAGGAATCAGGGATAATTTTCAAGGCCGAAGACCCCGACATAGGCCACACGATGATCCCCGAGCAACAGAAAAACATCGTCGAGCTTTTCATCGCGGCCGCCGACGCGAAGACGCTGGAGCGGGTGGAAGCGGCGCGGAAGGCGGTCGAGGCCGGGAGGAAGGCGGAGGCGATGCGCATCCTCCGGGGCGTCGTGCCGGCGGACGGGAAGGCGTTGAGCGCCGGCCAGGCGAAGGCGAAGGAATTTCTCGACGAGCTGGCCGGGAAGGCGGGCGGCACGATATCAGACGCCAGGAAGGCCGAGGCCGAAGGGAAATTCGACGAGGCACTGAAGCTGTACGACAGGGCGAAACGGGAATTCGAGGGCACGGAGTTCGCCGCCGAGGCGGATGAGGCGATAAAAAAGATCGGGGCCGATCCGAAGGCCAAGGCTTTCTTCGAAGATATGAGGCGCCAGGCCAGAGAGAAGGAGGCGGAAGACGCGCTCAGGGCGGCGGAGGAGATGGAAAAGAAGGGCGAGTACGGCGGGGCCCTCGATCGCTACAAGGCGGCTGGCGAAAGATACGCGGACACGGCGGCCGGCGGCAGGGCGAAGGCGGCCCTGGAACGGCTTGCGAAAGACCCGAAGGCCATCGCGGCCGAGGGGGAACGGGAGGCCCGCAAGATGCTCTCGAAGGCGGATTCCTACCTCGCCAACGGTATGACGGCTGAGGCGCGCGAGATATATGAGGAGATCATCAGGAAATACCCGGACAGTTCTTCGGCGAAGCAGGCCAGGCGCAAGCTGGCCGGGATGTAAAAGCCCGCTTCCGCATATCTTCCAATTCGGATATATCGTGTCAGGGCCTCGTCCGGCGGTCCGGGCGAGTCGGGGGATCGCGCACGGGCGGCGCCGCGCCGGCTTTCGGGAAAACCGCCCGCCGCGCGTCCATGCCCGCAGCGCCGGCTGCCGGAGCGGAGGGCGCGACGGAGCCTGATGCGCACCGCTGCCGGGATCCGGCGGACGCTTCCGTCCCGGCCGCGGACCCGCCGGAGGGAAGAGGCGACATGGACACGGCGGTTACAGGGAAAGGGCGACGGATCGGGGGCGGCCTGTACGCCGATCTCGTGACGCCATTTGACGGCGACGGGAGGCTCGACACGGGGGCCTTCCGCGCGATCGTCGAGTATGCCGCGGCGGCGGGAGTGGACGGGATCGTGGCCGCCGGGCCGTCAGGAGAGGCGGGGTCC
>JAOACM010000292.1 GCA_026417845.1 Planctomycetota bacterium
GCTCCATGCGGTTGTGGCGACGCCGGATGGAACCATCCTTGGCAGGGCGCGGAAGAAGACAAAGGCCGAACTCGGCATCGAAGCGGTAATCGGGCGAGTGGCGGATGTGCTGGCTGAGGCGTGCGGGGAAGCGGGCGTCGAAACATGCGCAGCGCGCGCAGTCGGAGTGGCCGTGCCTGCTCCTGTGCGCAGAGACGGTTCGGTCGTCTTCGCTGCCAACCTGGGCTGGCGCGACGTTCCAGTCGCCGCGATGCTTTCGCAACGCCTGGGGCTCATGGTTTTTGCGGAAAACGACTGTAACCTCGGAGCGCTTGCCGAGTACAGGTTCGGTGCCGGCAGGAATTCCAGGATGCTGGTGGCGTTGTTCATGGGGACCGGGCTGGGCGGCGGCATCGTGCATGATGGGAAATTGTGGAGCGGCGCGAATAACATGGCCGCCGAGGTCGGGCACATGATAGTACGTATGGATGGACGGCCCTGCGGCTGCGGCAGGAGGGGGTGCCTCGAGGCGTACGCCTCGAAAACCGCGATGACAGGGCGATTCAGAGAGGAGGTACTGGAGAAGGGCAGGCGCACATTACTGAAGGATGGCGATGACGGTTTTTCGAAGCTTCGAAGCGGAGCGCTGGCCGACGCCTTCAGGTGCGGCGACGAGGTTACGCGGGAGATAGTCCTTGAAGCCGCGGAGGTTCTCGGCCTCGGGATAGGGAACCTTATCACCCTCTTGGGGCCGGATGCGGTCGTGCTCGGCGGGGGTGTCTTCGAGGCTCTGGGGCCCGAACTTCTGGAAACGGCAAGAAATTCCGCAAGGAAATACTCGTTTCCCGAGGCTTCTTTCGTTGATGCCCGGATCGAGCTGGCATCTCTGGGGGATGATGCGGTGGCCTTGGGCGCTGCCGCATACGCCTGGGAAGGATTTCTGGAACATCGGGGTCGGATGGCATGAGAAAAACGCGTGAAGACAGAGATCGCCTGAGACGGTTCGTGCTCAACGCCTTCGCCCTGCGCATCCGGCGCGCGCGAATGGCGATGGATGCGGTCAGGAAGGCTCCCACGGCTGAGGCTACCCATGAGTTGAGCACTTCGCTCAAGAGGGTGCTTGTTGCCGACAGGCTGCTTCGCGAGCTGTTCGGGAAGCGCCTTTTGAAAAAGCCGTTCAGGCAGTCCATCCGCCGGTTGCGCGACGAGCTGGGAGTCGCTCGGGACTGCCAGGAAATAAGGCGCAAATTCGCCGGGCTCGCGATGCGTGGGGCTTTCGCGAGAGCCTTTCTGAAAAATCTCGAGTCCGGAGAAGAGAAGGCTTGCCGCAAGGCCGTCAAGGCGGTCGAACGTTTCGTTGAAGCTAACGATGAGTGGCCCGATCCGGGGAATTTCAGAGGAAGGCAGCATAGAGAGCCGGGGGCCGTTACCGCGTCCTTCCTTGCCGAGGCCGCTGCGCTGATGCCCAAGGCTGTCGGGAAGGAAGACGATGACGCGCTGCACGAGATGCGCCTCCTCTTCAAACGCTACAGGTACGCCGTCGAGCTGCTGGCGCCGGATTTTTCGGGCGCTGACGCGGCGGAGCTGGAGCGCATGAGGAATCTGCAGACGGCTCTGGGAGAAGCCCACGACTGGCTGGTGCTCTCGAAGGAGATAGAAAGCTTCGCAGCGAAAAACGACCTGCCTGGCGCGGTCAAGGCCGCCACGGCGGTGCACGTCCGCAAACGTCGCGCTCACGCAGAGGCCAGAGCTATGGCACGAACCGAGATGGCCCGCCTTATGGAGCGCGAGAGCGCGACTTAGAGCTTATCCAAAAACTCCTGCGGCGGCCGAGGCTTCTGCAGCGGAGCACTGGGTCCAGCCAGAGGTTTTTGGATAGGCTCTTAGCGTCCTTCAGGCAACCAGGCAAGCCCGCAGCTTTGTTGCATAATTAAGGTTGCAAGCCCATGCAGTACAATACGTTGCACATAAATGCCGCCTCTGGCGGCGACGCGCCTAACTCGTTGCACATCAAGGCGTTGTGGCCTTTATGCGGCAAGGCCGAACTGCATCTAATCCTCCGGCCGCTCGTCCCCGCCGGACATCTTGACCAGTTTCGGATCGAACCGCGCCAGCGTTTCCACCAGGTCGCCCTGCGCCGCCATTACTTCCTCTATATCCTTGTAGGCCATCGGGACTTCATCCAGCCCGGCGGATATAAGCGTTACGCCCCGTTCCTTCAGCAGGGTCTCCAGGTCCGACCACCTGAATCTGCGCTTGGCCTCCTGGCGACTCATCTTCCGCCCCGCCCCGTGCGAAGCTGAATTCAGCGAATGCGGCTCGCCCCTGCCCCGGACCACGAACGCCGGGCTGGCCATCGAGCCGGGGATTATCCCCAGCACGCCCGCGGCCGCAGGCGTGGCGCCCTTCCGATGAACTACAACATCCTCCCCGAAGTGCGTTTCCTTCCATGCGAAGTTGTGGTGGTTTTCCACGTCGAGGATGACCTGCGCGCCGAGGTTTCGCGCCACGTGCCTGTGTATCAGCTCGTGGTTCGCCGCGGCGTATCTGCCCATCAGTTGCATGGCTGCCCAGTATTCCTGCCCGGCTTCCGAGTCCAGGTCAAGCCAGGCAAGATGCTTGAGATCCTTCGGAAGGTCCCGCCGGGTATCCATGGCCAGGCGGCTGTAGTAATTCGCGACCTCGGACCCTGTTCCCCGGCTTCCGCTGTGACTCAGGAGCGCCAGGTATTTTCCTGGGGGGATGCCAAGGCCGTCCTTCTCGACGGTCAGGACCCCGAATTCGACGAAGTGGTTGCCGCTGCCGCTGGTACCGAGCTGGTCCCATGCTTTTGACTTGAGCCTGGACGTTACCTGAGAAACGGACCAGTCCTCGTCCATCACGGGATGCTCGCGCCGCTTCTCAAAGATGGCGCCTACGCCGAAGCGCGTCTCCTTTTCGATGGCCTTTCGAAGCCTTTCGGCCCCGCTTTCGAGAGTCTCGACCGGCATGTCCAGGACGGTCATCTTCATGCGGCAGGCGATATCCACGCCTACGGCGTAAGGTATGACCGCGTTCCTGACGGCCAGGACGCCGCCGATCGGCAATCCGTAGCCGACGTGCGCGTCCGGCATCAGCCCTCCGGCCACTGCCACCGGCAGCCTGCACGCAGCCTCCATCTGGCGAACGGCTTGCGGATCATCGTCGCTGCCCCACCTGCGGTATGGAGCAGGTTCCTTCCGGGGTTCATAGCCAAGCGCCGCATCCTTCTTTTTCCCGGCCTCGATCAGCGCCGTGGCCAGCTCGCCGAAATTCGGGTCCTCCACGTAGGAGTCCGGATTGGCCGCGACGTCAGCCATGGCGATCCGGATCTCCCTGTGCCCCATTCCGGCCTTGGACGCCTTCGATATCGCCCCCATTGCCTCCCTTTTGAGGTGGCGGGGTATACCGAGGTCTTCGAGTTCGCGCGGCTTCATGACCACTCCCTCTCGAAGTGCCTGTCCAGAAACTCCCCGCCGAGCAGTAGGCCCAGCTGGCGTATAAGCTGCGCGCCGGAGGTTTCCGGATCAGGCTCTAAAGGCCCGATCCCTCCCTCCGCCGCCCCGAACCGCAATTATGGCGCTCCGGGCGCCCGATGCCAGCGCCGTCCCGGGAAGTCAGCCCGGACTCTCGGCGCGCGCGGCACTTGCCAAATCAGATCCCTCACGTAGGATATCTTCCGATATCCGCCGGCGGCACGGCTCTTATTTCTGCCATGGGCGGCTGAAGCTTCTCCGCGGGAAAGAGCCGGGCCTTTCCTTGGGGCGGGGTGGGTGGAGTTGTCCACCGTATGAGGCCGCGGCCGTTTTCCGCGAAGTCGGCAGTGGGTTGCGGGAGACGGGGTCCGGACCGGGAAGGTTCATGCTCGAAATAGAGATCGCGCATCACTCCTCTGCATGGGGGCCGGACGGCCTGGTCCCCGCTCTGGCTGATATAGCGTCGGTCGGCTTCAAAGGCATCGAGACCGGCAGCGACGAGGTGACGAAATTCGAAGACCGGCCAGCCGTCTTCAATGAAATGCTCGCCCAGCATGACATCTCGTTCGTCGGGATATCCGCCTGCATGGGCCAGCTTATAGGCGCCGATATGGACGAGGAGGTCGAGCGCGCGGTGAACTACGCCCGGTTCCTGAAGGCGACCGGCGCCAGGGTGCTGACGCTGGGCGCGCCTGAAGGACCGGCTTCGCCGGTTACCGACGAGCTGCTCCCGCGACTGCTGGCGGCCCTTGACGAGATCGGCAGGCGCGCGCTCGATCTCGGGGTCACGGTCTGTCTCCACCCCGCCCTGGGATCGCTGTGCGAAACAGCCAGAGAGATCGCCCGCTTCATGGAGGGAACCGACGCCAGGTCGCTGTTCCTCTGTCCCGATATCGGCCATCTCGTGGCCGCTTCGATCCAGCCCGAAAAGTTCGTCGAGACATACGCCTCGCGCATCCGCCACATGCATTGGAAGGACTACCGTCCGCGGAAGAAAGCCCGGAAGGCGGCGGGGAAGGGCGGGACCGTGAAGGCCCCGAAAGCCGAGGCGGAGCGACGCGCGCAGTCATTTGCCGAACTGGGGAAGGGAACGGTGGATTTCCGCAAGCTGGTTCGCGCGTTGAACAAGACCGGCTACAAGGGCTGGATCACCATCGAGATCGAACGGCCGGCGAAATCTCCGAAGGAATCCGCCGCGGCCAGCTTCGCATACACCGAAAAGGCGCTGGGGCTTCTGATCTGACCGGGCGCATCATCCCTTTTCGCCGCCCCCCTCTTCCGCTGCTGCGGACTCCTCTTCCTCTATCTCGTCGGGAGCAATCCCGCCCTCGGGCCCGGCGTCGAACTCGACTTCCGCTTCAGCCGGTCGCCCCGCGGCCGCCTGCCAGCGGGCCAGTTCTTCCTTGTACGCCTTGACTATCGCCTGCTGCACTGCCTGGCGGCACCGGCTGTTGATGGGATGAGCTATATCCATGTGAAGCCTGGCTCTGCCTCGTTCATCAAGCGGCGCCCGGAAGGGCGGGAGGCGGTTACCGCACTCGTTGCAGTAATTCGACCTCAGGTGGTTCTTACAACCGCATCGCGGGCACCGGTCCGTCATCTTCCGGCTCGGCATCGCCACGAACAGGCCCTTGTTGCCCGCTATAACCTTGATGTCTCTGATAACGAACGAGTGGTCGAAGGTTATGCTGGCGAAGGCCAAGAGCTTTTCGTCGCCACTGCTGCGAGCCAGCTTCACCTTGATTTCCGTAATTTCCATAAAGTTACGCTCCGCAGTGGTCATATTCACGGGCGCTTGGCGTTAAGCACCGCCTCGCCAGAAAGCGACGGCCCGGCACCGCCAAGAAGCACCCGGCCAAAAACTCAGGTTAACCGCGCCGAGTGCAGCAAAAAAGATGCACTGTCGCGGTTTCCCGATATCGGTCGGAATTTTTCAACAAAATAGCGAGGACTTACGCGCCTCCTTCCGTCACGGCAATTCCTTCCAGCGCTATGCTAACATTCCCAAGTTAGTAATGGCCTTACAACCTTACCTATCGCACCAGGAACCCTGCGGATCGTCGCAATCCTTAGCTTCTTCGCCTCCTCCTCATCCTCTGCAACCGCAAAAAAGCTCGACCCACTTCCCGACATGCGCACCTGCCTCTTCACGCATGCGGACAATCGTCCGAACCATTGTTGCATCTCTGCGGAAATATGCAGAGCGGCAACCTCCAAGTCGTTAGTCGGTAGCTCCTTCTTGAGATCGCATGTGCCTTCTAACATACGCCGTACAAATATGCTAACTTCATTCTCGATATCTGTCAAGTAATTATCTTTTGCTGTTCGAATAGCATCCAGTCTGCGATATACGGCGGGAGTAGGGAGGATTATTCCCGGATTCCATATAACAAACCATAAGTC
>JAOACM010000293.1 GCA_026417845.1 Planctomycetota bacterium
GGCCCGGGAGCAGTATGTAGAGGGCCTGCTGGAGGTCATGCGCGCCGGCGGTATAGGCGAGGCGAGGGTTGATATCGGGGCGGTGGCTCTTTACGGGACCTACTATCACGGCCACGGGTTCGAGCCGGACAAGACGGTGACCGTCGTGGACATCGGAGCCGAAGAGGTGACGACAGTCATATGCCGCGACGCCAATCTATACTATGCCAGGGCGACGGCCGGCGGCGGATCCAGATTCACTCAGGCGATCGCCGATGCGATGAAGACCGATCTGGAGGAGGCGGAACGGGTCAAGCTGGAGGAGGGCGAGATAATCTTCGCCCAGACGGTACCCATCAGGCGGACCGCCGGAGGAAGCGGACGGGAACCGCTCAGGATCGGCGCCGGGAACGGTCACGCGGTCTCCGGCGGCGGGCCGGAAGGGGCCGACGATGGCGAAGACCTGATGGTGGTGTCCGACGAGGAAGAGGAAGGCGGCGGTGAGGAGGCGGCCGCCGGCCGCGCGGCGCCGGGCCGGGCGGAAGAGGCCTTCACCGACGCGGACGATAGGAAACGGCGGATATCAATGGCGCTGGTCAGGGAGGCGGCCGGGCTCGCCAGCCAGATAGAAGGTGCGATCGCGGCCTGCCGCCAGCAGGCGAAAATCAAGGATCTGAAGATAGACAAGGTCCTGGTTTCAGGCGGAGGGTCGCGGCTCAGGGGCTTGAACGAATTCCTCCAGCGACGCCTGAGGGTGCCGGTGGAACCGCTGGAACCGTTCCGGATGATATCGCTGGACCGGCTTGGTCCCGAAGGGGCGGAGGCGCTGCGGGAGGAAGGCTGGCGCTACGCGTTTGCCGTAGGCGCCGCCGCCTCGGCCCTGCGTCCGGGCGCCTTTACCCTGAACCTCTGGCCGGCCGCGCTCAAGGAAAAGAAGGAATTCCTCAACCGGGGATTGTACGTCTATTACGCCTTCGCCGTATTCCTGGCGGCCCTGGCGCTGTTCGTCATAACTCCATGGCGGAACCTCAACATAATCTCCGAGAACCTGCAGGAAGCCCGGGCCGCCGTCTCGACGGCGGAGGATGATCGGAGGCGCTTCGGGCGGGTCCTGCGCGAGCACGACAGGCTGAAGGCCGAGATCGAAGCGCTGGATTCGCGCGTCTTCTCGGGACAGGCCCTGCTGAACATCCTCGCCGAGCTGAAGAGCCCGGCGCGGACCCCGGAAGGCATAATACTGACACAGGTCGGTACTTCCCTGCCAGGCTTTCTCCGCAGATCGCGCGAGGAAGACGAGGATCCCATCAGGCTTCCGCCCGGAAACGCCAGGACCAGAGACGGAAAACCGGCGGCGCTGAGAGAAAGCGAAACCTTCCAGGTACGCGGCAGCATCTACATAAGGGGCTTCGCACGGAGCCAGATCAGCGACAGCGACGCGCAGAAGAAGGTCCGGGAGTTCATGGACAGGCTGGTTCCGAATTACGCCAACCCGGACGACGAACGGAATCTGTTCAAGGATGCCAGGACCATATATCTGCACCGCGACGAGCAGAAGGACGGCGCTTTCTTCCTGAAGGAATTCGTGGTACGCGCCTGGGTCGCGAGCGAAAGTCCGAAGAGCGAAGCAGAAGACCTGTCGCTCGATATAAAGGAGATATTGAAGGTACCCTCCCAGACTCCGCCGGAGGGGACGAAGAAAAAGCGCAGACCGCCGGCAAGGACCGGGGCGGCCGGGGGCGATACCGGGAAGGCGGAAGAACCATAGACCCGCGCCCCGGAGACGGGAGGCGCGCGGATGGGCCCCTGCCCCTGAGAGGCAGGAGAAAAAAGATGGAGGCGCCGGGCTGAAGGCGCGCGACCGGAGGGCGGGCAACCGGTCGGGGCGGCCTCGCGCCGGACCGCCCATGCAGACAGGAACGGGAGCCGTCGGGGCATGGCGATGCAGAAGGATACGAGGCGGTTCGTCAATTTCCTCATCCTGGTGGTCGGGATATCCGCCATGGTGTATCTGTTCTACGTGCGCGGGGTTTTCGCGCAGCTCGTCGAAAAGCAGAAAGAGTACGCCGAGGAAGAGAAACGGATGAAGTCCCTTTACGATCCCAGACTCTCGCCGCTCGAAGACATATCCGCTCTTTATGTCGCCGAGAATAAAAATCTTTCCGATCGCATGGAAAACGCTATGCGGGAGATGTCCTTCAGGTTCAGCGATTATTGCGAATTCCCCGAGGAGTACGAGGCTAAGAAGCGATGGGGCTTCTGGTTCTATGAGACGCACAGCCGCGTCCGGGACGAGATACTCAGGATGTGTCGTCCCGAGGGCGCCAGGCCCGGCATCCAGTTCGACGACCCGCAGCTCGGCCTGGGGCTCGAAAAAAGCCCCGCCGACGTGCCGAAGGACAAGGCGCTGGGGATGCTGCGCCAGCTTTCCATAGCAGAGACCATCATAAAGCTGCTGGTGCAGGCGTACCGCGACCAGTTCGCCGCCGAAGCGGGCAGGAAAGGCTCAGTCTTCCTCCAGATAGTCCGCGTGATACCCGAGGAGAAAGTCAGGACCGGCGCGGTGAAATTCCGCCCCAATCCGACCTACGACCCGACCAAGCCGAGAAGCGAAAAGTTCGTCCTGCAGAGGTACAGGGAATTCATCGAGGAATACCCGGTGGAGATCACGGTGGTCTGCGATATGAACACGCTGATCCGGTTCCTGAACTCGGTGCGCCAGAAGGGACGGTTCCTTGTGATCCGCAAGCTGGACGTGCTGGCCCCGGCCATAACGAAGTCCGTGGAGGGGGCGACCGACTACCAGTCCTCCGTGGAAATCCCGATAGGCCAGGGGAAGACCAAGAGGGTTGACCTGGACATGGATGTCGAGAAGCAGGAGAGGCTGAGGGTCATGATAACGGCGGCGGGCGTATCGTTTCTGAACGTCGCGGACGACACGTCCGCCCGTCCGGAAAGGACCTTGCGGATACGCGGCGCGCCCCCGACGCCGGCGGGGATGTGATCCGTCCGGACGCGCATGACGACCGCTCACCTTCGGCGACCGAGGGATATGGCGAGGGGCCGGAGGGACCCGGCGGCCACGAGGACGCGCCGGGGCGGCGGCGCGGCCGGTTTTTTCGGAAGCGCCGGGAGACATGAAGAGTCTGAATAAATAAAGATAGGGGGGAGGGAGGCGAGCGAGAGGCAGAGGAAGGCGCCTTCCGGACCGTGAGGTTGGCAGGCCGGGGCGTTCGAGGCCCGCATACCGGAGGCAGGCGGCATGACCGCGCCATCCAGAGGCATGAACAAGGAACAGTTCGCGTTCGTACTGATGACGATCCTGCTCGGCTGCGCAGTCTATTACTATATGGCCAGCGAGCCGGAGAAACTCAAGGAAGGCAAACCTACCATAAAGGTGCAGGCTCCCAGGCCCGTTGCCGCGAGGCCGGACAGGGACGTCAATCTGGAGGCGTTCCTCAAGGACGGCCGCAACCCGTTCCAGTTCCCGAAGCTCGTCCTGTCGCCCGTGGTAGCCGAAAAGCCGCCAGAAAAAACCGGTCCGGTCGGCGAACCGCCCATGCCTCCTCCGCCGCCCCGACCGGCGGAGACGGCCGCTCCCAGGGAGCCGCCAAAGCCGGCATGGCAGGCCAGGCGGGCGGCGGATCTGCCTGTGGAGTTCATGGGCATCGTCGGAACCCCGGACGGCGAGTACCTCGCGGTGCTGCGCAATAAGGACGGATCGCCACCCATAAGGGCGAGATCCGGCGATACGCTCGATCCGAGCGGGATCAAAATACTGCGGATCGAGCGCGAACGCCTGTTCCTTGAAGATGCCGACGGCCAGCGATACGTAGTGAGGGACGTGGACGCCAGGTCCTCCGGAGAGGAAACCGGCGGCGAAAAGCCGAAGGCGGTTCAGCCGAAGAAGGAACTCCCCAGGAAGGAGCCGCCCAAGTCCGTTGAGAAGCCTGCAAAAGAGGAAAAGCGCCCTGATGCCGGGGAAAAGGGAAAGCCTGTTCAGCCTCTGCCGAAACTCGAAGGGGAAATGCTGAAAAAACTCCAGGAGGCATTGAGGAACAGGAATTCGAATATAATCAGGAATTCCAGCGCAGGCCGCCGGACCAACCCGGCGAGATCGCGCACCGCCGCCGCGGCTCCGCGCCCCGTCTCGCGCGCCGGCGGCGATCGCGATTTCGACTTCGATCTGGACGACGAAGACTGACGCCCCGCGACCCGGTGTTCAGGCACGGACAATCATCCGTGCGCCGCCCGCTATTGACGTCGGACACGGATGCCGGTCGTCCGCTCGCGAATGGTCGGACGTCTGTTTGCCACCCCATTTGTTGGTAATTGTTTGCCGGATTCAGGCCAGGGGCTGTTACCTGTAGTGGTGCGTACGGGCGGGACAGAAATATCGCCGGCGGTTGCCGGTTCCCAGCCGCCGGGGGGGGTTTGGGGAACGCGCGTTACAGGAACAGCGCGCGCTGGAGCGTCGCGACACGGCCCGTCCGCGCCGATTCGTAAGCGGCTTCCGCGACGGCTACGCACCGCAGCGCCTCCTCGGGCCTGACCGCCAGTTTTGCCTTCCCGCGCAGCGCCGCGCCGATGTTGCGGTAGTATTCAGACCAGTCTACCCTGGCCAGCGGTATCTGTTTTTTGATGGCCCCTTTCGGCCCGGGCAGGTACAGATCTACCGCGCCTTCCTTCGGTTTGGACGTGGAATGCACGTGGGCCTCGGATCTGATGCCGCCGCGTTCCCCCTCAATGACGAATCTGGGCATCGGCGCGGGCGAGTTAGTGGCCCAGGCTACGATGGCCACCGCTCCATCCTCGAAGCGTACGACCGCTTGCATCCGGTCCTCCACGTCGAACCCCTTCTCCTCCGGTATGTCCCTCTGGGCGAACCCGTAGACGGCCACGGGCCTGGACGTGATCAGGAGCAAAGCCTGGTCAATAAGGTGGGCGCCCCAGTCGAACAGCAGGCCGCCTATGCGCCTGCGGTCCGCGCGCCATGCGCCCTTCGGCATCCGGGAAAGGCCACTGATGCGGGATTCGAGGTATCGTACCTTCCCTATCGCCCCCTTATCCACGACGCGCCTTATCGCCACGAAGTCGGCGTCCCATCTCCGGTTATGGAAGACCGACAGCAGGCGCCGCTCTTTCCGGGCGACCGCGATCATCCGCCGGCCCTCAGCCACCGACAGGCAGAACGGCTTGTCCAGGACGACGTGCCGCCCTGCCTTCAGGCAGCGTATCGCCTCCGGCGCGTGCAGGTCATGCGGCAGGACCAGCGACACGCCGCTTACGCGATCGTCCGCCAGGACCTCTTCGATCTTCGTGTACCGCGCCACGCCATCGAACTCGGCAGCCCGCTTCTCGATCCCCTCCGGCCGGGCGTCGCAGACGGCGCCCAGTTTCAGCCCGGGGCTCCTGGCGACGTATCTGGCGTGCCAGACCCCCATCCCCATCCCGACGACCGCCCAGCCGATCGGCCTGTCCGAAGTCTCAAACCATTCGCGCTTCATGCTCCTCTCCCACCTATCCCACGTCCCGAACGGGGCGGGAACGACCCGCCCGCACCGGCCAGGAACGACCAGGCGACGGTCTATCGGACGGAGAGTACCGCTGCCGCAACGGCGACCTAGTGCCCCATCGCAGGATTACTTCACCGCCACGACCTTCCCGGTCTGGATGGACTTCAGCTCCGCCTCGCATATGGCGACAGCCTGGCGGGCGTCCTTCGGCGTCACGACCTTTACTGGCCTGTTCCCTGCGACGCAATCCAGGAAGTAATCTATCTCCTGCGCCCAGCCGGTGGTGTCGGCAAGCGCAGGGTACTCGGTCCTGCCGTCGGCCAGGTGCACGACGAGCTTCTTTTCTCTTCCGAGATCGAAGTCGGCCGTGGCCTTCTCGAA
>JAOACM010000294.1 GCA_026417845.1 Planctomycetota bacterium
TTCGCGTATCGCCGACAGCTTTTTGCCGTAACCGACATCGTACATCGGGTACGCCTTCGCGTACTTGGTAACGAAGCCGTCCTCTACGGGAACTTTCCTGCCGAGATTCAACCTGGTGAAATCGGCCTCGGCCAGGCGGACGATATCCCCATCGCGCGAATTCCACGTCTCGTCGTTCTCGAATACGAAGTATTCCAAGCCTGCCGAGCTTCTCCCGTCATCGGGAACCATCGCGGGACTCCAGTTTCCGTAAAGTTGCAGGCGCCCGGCTCGAACCTCAGGCGCGTGCAGATAAACCCACGTGTCCGGCAGTATCTCGCGGACTCCGAGGATGAGATTAATCGTCAGGATCGAGCGGTAGCGCAGCGAATTCGCTGCCTCGCGAACCGAGGCAGGTGCGGGCGGATCGAAACGCAAGACGAGTTCGGTCAGAGGCATGGTAGAGATCAAAGCCCTCACAGGGATTTCGATATCGCGGCTGGTGTCGAGATCCCTCGCCGTTACGGACGTTACCCCGGTCTCGGAGCGCCGGATCGCAACGGCTTCTGTACGCAACCGTATCCGTCCCCCCATGCTACGGACGCGATCGGCCATCGCCTCGTACATCTGTCCCGGACCAAACTTCGGATACTCGAACTCCTCTATGAGCGATGCCACCTTCCTGTTCGCGCTCAGACCGAAGGCTTTCAGGATGGCTTGCCCCAGGTTCAGATTCCGGATGCGCTGGGCCGCCCAGTCCGCGGAAAGCTCAGAGCATGGGATGCCCCAGACCTTCTCCGTGTACGTCTTGAAGAATATCTCGAAAAGCCTGTCTCCGAAACGGTTTGATACCCAGTCCCCGAACGTAGCCTCAGGTCTGCGCGGGAGCAGCCTCCTCCAGAGAAAGCTTCCAACCACCCGCGCACTGGTCAGAATTCCGAGTTTAATGAGGGCGTCGGCCGGTTCGAGAGGGCACTTGAAGAACTTTCCTCCGTAGTAGATGCGGGTCAACCTGAGCCTTCGAAGGAAGTCGCCACGCAACATCTCCCGCCACAAGCATTCTACCTCCTGATTCTTAGTGAAAAACCTGTGCGGACCTATATCGAATCGGAAGCCCTTGTACCCGATGGTTTTTGAGAGGCCTCCCACCTGACCGTCGGCTTCAATCACCACCGGCCGGCATCCCCGACGGACCAATTCGAGCGCCGCCGCGAGGCCGGCCGGACCGGCGCCTATTACTACGAATTCGCCCTCCATATTTCCTCCCAGCCTCTTGAGGGACGATGCTGCCTGTTCGCGCGAAATCCTGCCAAGTCTTACTGAAATGGCCGGTGCGCCATCTGCCACGTCCGGCGTTCCCTGTTGCCCCTCCTCCGGAGTTGATCTGCCGTCCCGGTGCACCCTGCCGAAGGCGCAATTGTCTGCCGCCCCCTCCTGAAAAATCGCTGATCGGAGCAAGCACGGATATCTGACAGTATATTAATGCATTGCTGGCTTCCAAGATGAAATCTTCTCCTACTGCTGCTTCGATCAAAACAAAGGCGGCTCAGACCTTCAGCTCTCCTGCAATAAACTCCTCAGTTACGGCCAAGCCCCAATCCTGACCGTGGGCGCTCACAACTCCTTGGGCAAAATCGAGTTGCGAGCAAAAACTCCGCATAGTCGGGATGGAAACCCGTCAGGACGCAGGTCTGTATTTTCCGGCGCACGTTTCCTGAGCGGCGCATATACCGGGGGGGGCGAAAGCCCGGTTGAAAAACCTGTCCAAAACACCCAAATGGATGGATTGCTGCGGAACCCTTGGCTTCCGCAAAGTTTTTGGATAGGCTCTCTAAGGGAGGGGGATATGAGGCGGCTGCGGAACGGCATGGGCAGTTCGTAGCGGGGGAGCTGGTTCCGCTGCTGGTTTGCTGGAGCGGTTGTCAGAGGGAACGCTACAGACAGTTGCGGGCGGGGTGGCGCGGGCTTACCTCCGGTGCTCTATGAAAGGGGCTTGGGGTAAAAATCGCAAGGAACACAGCCGGGCGGGAGCGTGTCTGCCCTGAATGGCTGGGGCAAGCCCCTCTGCCGTCCGCGCGAATCGCCCTCCCGACCGGGGACATCGCAACCGGTCCGTAGCGGTAGGGAGATCGCGCACGCCGGTATTCCTGCGGCGACAGGACAGGGGATGCAACGGTGGACAAGGTTGCCATCATAGGCGTTCCGATGGATCTGGGGGCGAACCGCCGTGGAGTGGATATGGGCCCCAGCGCCATCAGGATAACGAAGTTTTATGAAGAGCTGCGATTGCTCGGCCACGACGTGGCCGATCGGGGCGATATCAGCGTGCCGATCCCCGAGGCAAGCGATGTCGGCGATGCCCGCAGGAAGTACGCGACGACTATAGAGGCTGTATGCGAGCGGCTGGCCAGCGCCGTTTACGAATGCATGTGCGAGGGACGCAAGCCGATCGTTCTTGGAGGCGATCACAGCGTAGCGATGGGGTCGGTCGGCGGAGCGGCGAGGTACTTCCGCGAACGCGGGCGGGAGATCGGCATCCTGTGGGTGGATGCTCATGGCGACATGAACGTTCCCGAATCCTCGCCGACCGGCAACGTCCACGGCATGCCGCTCTCGCATATAATCGGTCTTGGCGATCCGGCCCTGGCGGGCATAGCCGGCTTCACGGGCAAGGTGCCTCCCGGCCGGATATGTCTGATAGGCGCTCGCGATCTGGACGATGCCGAGCGCGATATCGTCAGGCGATCGGGCATCAAGGTCTTTACCATGAAAGAGATAGACCGCTTCGGGGCCGCGAAGGTCTTCGAAGATGCCATATCGCTCGCGACCGACGGTACGGTCGGAGTGCACGTAAGCTTCGATATGGATGCTGTGGACCCCACCTTTGCGCCGGGGGTCGGTACGCCAGAGCGTGGCGGGCTCAGCTACCGCGAAGCGCACCTGTTCATGGAGCTGATCGCGGATCGCGGCATGCTGGTCTCGATGGATATGGTGGAGGTCAACCCGGTACTGGACGAGCGCAACACCTCGGCGGAGCTCGCCGGCGAACTCATCCTTTCGGCCTTCGGCAAGCGTATACTCTAACCGCGCATCGGTATTTCCCAGAGAATGCCTTGCTCCAGCCCGACAAAGTCACAACCATCTGCTGCTGAATATAGTTGTGAACTTTATTAGGTGAGAAGCTGCCCCCTTACGCGCCAAGTGGGGGCGTTTCAGGTATCCATCGCAACGAAATAACGATAGATCCCGAACGTCCCGAAGGCGATGTGAGGCAGCAGGCCGTACCATGCCGGAAGGCCGCGCTCAACGGCCTCCCAGCCGATCATGGACGCCACCTGGTATGCGCCTCCGACAACTATGGCCCAGCCGACCCCCACAAGGGGGCTGCGCACCTCCTGGCGGACTAGGAGGGGCAGACAGGCCATCAGGAGGATCACAACCATGAGCGGCGCACTCAGCCTTTCTACGATCTCGCGCCTCCATGAGGCGATGTCGAGGTTCCTTGCCAGGTTCCGGATTCCCAGCGCCGCTGGTCCCGCCCGGAAACCGTGGAACTGTTCCGGGCCCACCTCTGTCTCCCATCGGCTCAGCGGTTCCTTAATCCTGGCATATTCTGCCGTTCCGTGGATGGCTTCGAACCTGATCCGCCATCCGGCCGGCCTTTCCGGAGGGGGCGGTCTGCCGTCTCCACCCAGGAATACCCAGGCCCCGTCCTCCCAGCGCGCACGGTCAGCTATTATCGCCTCCGGCCGTTTCCCGGGCCGCGATATAACGGCGCAGAATCCCTCCGCCTCGCGTTTTTCCATGTGGTAACGGTTGACCTGCAGAATGGCTTCCGATCCCCCGACCCGCCCGCGGACGGAGGCGAATATGGGAGGATCCGCGCGTCCCATGGCGCGCCTGAGCAGAGTAATCCGGATCGCCGCGAGGTCCGCGAAAACCGTTTCGCGGAGCACGACGAGCACGACGGAGAATAGAGCGGCCGCGAGCAACATCGGCGCAAAGACCCGCCTCAAAGACGTCCCGGCGGCCATCGGGACGATATGCTCGTTGGCGCGAACCATCACGGTTACGATGAGTACGCCGGCCATCAGGATGGTGACGGGCATGAACCTCGCGCAGACGAGACATCCCTGGACCGAATAGTATGCGGCGGCGCGGCCGACGGCCTGGATCGCCGTCAACTCGTCGCGTTCCGCCGTCGCAGCTATCTCCTCGGCGTGGGCCAGATAATCCATAGCTACGAAGACCACGAAGAAGACGGCGAGCAGGACGGCCAGCAGGGCGAGCATCCCACCGAGGACATATCTGTCCAACCGTCTTCCCGGAAACGGAAACCTCATCCGGCGCAGCCGGGAGACAGTTCCGATACTCCCGGAGGCCGGCGGAAGGGAGGGACCGGCCGGCGCCTGGGCCGGTCCGCTCCCGCCGCTCCATGCGTTTCGGGCCTTGCCGCTGCCGGTCGTCTCCGTGGACCTGGCGCCTGCGCTGCCATCCGGATGCAGGACATCCGTCGCGGCGGGGACCGGCCGCGCCTCGAACCACGGGATGCCGACGCCCAGCTCCCGTATTCCGATCAGCGCCACGCCGGCCATCCCCAGCACACCGTCAGGCAATACAAAGGCCGCCAGCGCCGGATGGAGGCCGTGATCCAGGCAGAGGTAGCGGCCGAGCAGGAGGAGTGGGTAGTACGCAAGGCCGTAGGCCAAGAGGCCGATGACGAAGCCGGCCAGCGGGTGCCCGCGCCGCGAGAGCAGTCCCAGGCCGGCACCCAGAACCGCCAGAGCGAGCGGCAGAAAGCCTGAGCCGATTTTTCTGTAAGCGGAAAACCTCTTTTCCAGAGCGGTCCTTTCCGCTTCGGCGCGGGATACCGCCGCGGCGGCCGCCTCGGCCCACAGCGTTCCCGCCGCCGCGCCGGGATCCAGGCCGGGTGCTGTTCCGGCCATGCGCATGGCGGCGAAGTCGGCGACCTTCTCCAGCGCGAACTGCTCCCGCCTGGCCAGCGATTCCTCCGTACCGGCAGCCCGCTCAAACGCCGCGCTTATCGGGCCTATAGTGGTGCTCTTACGGGCCAGCGCCGAATCCGCCGGAATGTAAGGCACCTCGATCGGCACCTCAGTCTCATCGAAAAGGACCGGGTTCGCGCCGATCCGGATGCCGTCTCTCACTATCAGCCGGAAAGCGCGAGCCATCTCGCCGTCCGACGGGCGGATGCCCTCGTCCCGCACCTCGAAATCGCCGCCATACAGGCTGTGGATCAGTTCCATCCCGTCCCGTCCTTCGGCGAATACCGCGACATGCACCGGCCGGCGGCCGCCGGGGGAAACCGGCAGCACGTTCACCTGAGCCGCGCGCCCATGCTGGAGCGGCAATTCGACCAGCCCGCCTCCGGCCAGGCGCCTGGAAAGTCCGGCCACGTCCAGTTCGGACATCGCACTCCGGATGCCGCGCAGCGCCCACGCGGCGCCGTACTCCAGGTCAGCCAGCAGCAGCAGCGAGAGCGCGACGCCGGCCAGCACGACAGGTACCGCCGCCCTCCCGACCGGTACGCCGGCCGCCTGCAGAGCCGATATCTCTTCGTCCGCCGACATCCGGCCGAAGACGATGACCGATGCTATGAGCGCTGATAGCGGCAGGGCCCATTCCAAGGCACCAGGAACCAGCAGCGGCAGGAGGGAGGCGAGCTGTAACGCCCCCGGCCCATACTCGAGAAGCGCCTCCGNCTGCCGGATGAAGGCGAACAGAAGTATCAGGGACAGCGTTACGGCCAGCGACGCCGCCAGCACCTTGGCGAACTGCGACAGGATATACCGGTCGGCCGTCTTCATCCGAGCACCTCGCGAACGGCGGACATCACCGCATCTTCCGG
>JAOACM010000028.1 GCA_026417845.1 Planctomycetota bacterium
CGTACTTATCGGCGTTGATGGCGAAGAACGCGCGCAGGTCGCCATCGTCGTAGCGGAGGGAGTCCAGGAGGAGCTTTCTGATTTCCAATCGTTCCCGGACGCTCCTCCGGTATCCGGCCGGGTCCAGTCCGTAGGTTTCCCTCACATACTGGTCGAAGGACGTCCCCGGCGCAGCCTTCTCCAGGGCGATCCGGTCCCTGTTCGTCTCAAGATCTACATCCAGCTCAGGAATTGCGATCTTCCTCGCGCGCGCGGCGTTGCGCATCAGGCGCGCGTTGACCAGGCGATCCAGCGCATCGGGTCCCTCCCCCATGATCAGCTCATCGAACAGCTTGCTCCTGCGCACCGCCTCGCCGTTCACGGTCGCTACTGCCGGATCGTCCGTTCCCTCTGAAGGCCACATGTCCTTCCGGAACTTTTCGATACGGGCCTTTTCACGCGAGGCGGCCAGCCATCCCTCGGTACGGAGCTGGACGAGGTTTTCGAGGTAATCGCGGCGGACGCGGTCGGCGACTTCCTCGTAGACGGCCGCCCTGCCGGGCTTGAAGTCAGTCAGCTTTATCAGGTGATATCCATAGGGCGTCCTCACCGGGCCGCCAACTTCGCCCACCTTCAGCCGCGCTGCCTCCTTCGAGAATGCCGGGTCCATCCTGCCGGGATGCGTGAACCAGCCCACGTCCCCGCCGGCCGCTACGTTTTCCCGTCTGTCCATGGAATGGCCGCGCACGATATCCTCGAACGACTCCCCCCGATCCAGCCTGGCCTTCAGATCCCTCGCCGCCGCCAGGGCCCCGTCCCATTCCGCCTCGTCCGGTTTCACCCGCTTCATGGAGTAGCTCTTACGCCAGTCGTCCGGACCGAAGGGGCTTATCAGGATGTGTGATGCGCGGTACTGGGCCGGCGTATCGTAAAGCCGCCGGTAGGAGGCGAAGAACTCGCGCAGCTGAGCCTCCGTCGGCTCAACCCCCTTCAGCACGCACCTGCGCACCAGCAGCCTTTCCCTGACCACCTCGTTCCTGTAGCGGTCGAGCGTCATGTTGAACCTGGCGCGGACGATGTCTTCGAGCGTGGCCCTGTCGCCCTTCAGCGTTCCGGAAGCGTCGCGGAAGGCGCCCGTCAGCTCCGCCTTCAGGCGCTGCTCGTCGAGGGCCATCTGGGCGTCTATTTCCTCCCCGGAAACCGTCACCCCCGCAGATCGCGCCTCCTGGAGCACGAGCGTCCTGGCGACGATCCGGTCGAGCGCCTCATCCCCGTGGGCGGCCACCAGCTCGCGCAGAAGCTCCGACATGTATATCGGCTCCCCATCCACCCTGGCGACCACGATGTCCTGACGCTCGCCCCCGCCGGCGGTCCCCGCTTCGCCATGCGTTACGGCCCCGGAGGCGTCCGGGATCGCAGCGCCACAGACGGTTGGCGGCTCCTGAATCCGTACAGAAACTTCCCGCCGCGAAGTCGGGATCGCAGAGCCGTAAGCTTCACGGCGGCAGGGTTCCGGAGAAGTTCCCGGGAGAAGCGCAGCTGCGCTTCCGGGCAGGGTACAAGTTACTGGCGGGATGCGGAACTCGTAGTCCGTCCCGGATCCGATCAGGGAAGGGGCGCCGCTATCGGAGCAAAATCCGACGGGACAGTTCCCGGCGGCGGAAGCGTCGCGTCCGGACATTGAGGCCAGGCAGAAAGCGAGCACAATCCGCAGTATCGGCGCCGGCGTAAGCACCTTCGTTTGATCCGCCCGTCCGTCCGGGCGCGACATGTTCCGGCCCATCCACGGTCCTCCCGTCTCCAAGCCCCGGCGGCGCGCCGCTACCTGCGGACTCGATCCGCGGGGCCGGCCCGCTAGTCGCCTGTCCGTACGGCCCGGTCCCTGCTACCTCCGCCGTCCCCGGCCCCGGCGTTTCCCGTCGCGGCCGCCGCGGAGGTTCCGAGCGATGCCAGCAAGGCGAGCGAGACTCCCGTGCCGCGGACCAGCGGGTTGCATGACAGCCCGGCTGCCGCTGCTCCAGCCACGGCGCCGACGGCGGCCAGCGCCAGCGCGCGCGCGGCCGGATCGCGAGCCGCCACATACGCTCTCGCCCCGGAAGCCGCCCACCACGCCAGCGCTGCCGCCAGCAGCATCAGGCCCGGCAGGCCGGTCTCGCACGCGATCACAAGCCACATGCTCTGGCTACCGGGTTCGTCGGATGTCGTATCGTAGCCGGCCTCATCGTCCGTCCGCCCCATCGGCTTGGGGTAGGCCTCCTGCTCGTAGAACGGCGTTACCCTGCGCTGATAGTTGCCGAGTCCGACGCCTCTGATCGGGCGCTCCCTGAGCAGGTTAAGCGCCGCCATTGTGCCGCGGAGGCGCGCCGAAGGCATGGCCGCCGATTCCTCCCTCCCCGGGGCGGGCTTGAACGGCCTGATGCTTTCCCACATCCTGACCGGATTGTCCCTCGGCATAGCCGGAACCAGCAGGAACGCCGCCAGGATGAAGACGCCCAGGGCGTAAACAGCTCTCGGTTGCCGTCCCAGCGCCGTTACGGCAAGGATGCCGGCCGCCACACCGATCGCCGCGCCGCCGCTCGTCAAAGTCGCAAGTCCGACGGCTGCCGCGGCCGCCGCCGCGCCCGCCGCAGGGCCGTCTTCCTCGATGGCGAAGGCCGCCAGCGCGGGGACCGCGACCGCCAGGAACGCACCGTAGGCGTTCCTGTCGCCGAACAGAGAACCCAGGCGGAAATCCGACACGACCTCCGCCGGAAGGAAATGCTGGAAGGCCGCGTACGCGATTATCGCCGCGCACGAGGCGAAGAACACCAGCGCTACGCGGCGGGCCGCGACGGTGTCCAGCCCGGCGTTCAGGAACGCTAGCGGCACGGCCAGGAATATCTCCGACATCTTCAGGAATTCCTTGGCCCAGAACAGCCTGTCGTGCCGGGACGGACCCGCAGGACCGAGCGCCGGCAGGAAGTTGCCGAGGCTGAAAAAACCGAGCAGCCCGACGGCCAGGAACACGACTGCCGGCAGGGGGGGAAATCGTATCGCCCTGACGCCGTCTCGCGCCGCGCGCAGGATTACGATATACAGCGCTACGGGCCAGGCGAGAACATCGGCCGCCGTGACCTGGATCGAGGTGGCGCCGGTGCCAAGCAGGCCGCCGATCTCGATCCCGCGGGCCACGGGAAACAGGGCCGCGCAGATATAGAGCAGCACCGGAACCAGCCTGTCGGTCATTTGCCCGTCCTCCTCCGATGTCGCCGGCTCCGGTACCGCTGCCGCCATGCCGACCTCCAAGCGGCCGGTCCCCCGGTTGCGCGTACCTGTTTGCCGCGTTCAGGTTGCGGTTGCTATTTGCAGTGGCGCACCCTGATTAGACGACAATGGTGCCGCAATAAGCGGGTATGCCAGGCGCTGCGCCAACTACACATGGGCGCGGCAAACAACTACGGTTGTGCGCCCGCCGGCCCCGCCCATCCCGCGATCCGGGGCGGAAGACATGTCCCGCCGCCCCGGGATATCCTCCCTGAACCGGTCCCGGAGGATTCTAAAGCCGCGCCGGCATATGGGCAATCAGGCTTCCCTCTGGCGCAGCAGCCTCCCCAGCGCGAACGCCGCTGGCGTGGCCACCACCAGCGCCAGCCCGGGCAGGAAGAAGCCCGGCCCGCGGGACATTGCCAGCCCCGCCGCCCAGACCGGCATTCCGAAGACGCCGACCATCACGGCCAGCTTCGCTCCGCCCGTCGAAGGTCTCACGACGCACCGGATCGTCAGCGACAGCATGACGGCGTCCTGCGGCAGCCAGACCGCCAGCCACGGACCGGGCCCGGCGATCGCGAAGCGCATAGCCGAAGATCCGGCCAGCACGGCTGCGGAGACCGCCGCCCTCAGATGCGCCCCCGACCCGGCGGATTCCTCCATCTTCGACAGATGCGTTATCGCCGCCACGTACAGCAGGTAGCACGCGGGCAGCCACAGTGCCTCATTCCTCCATTCCGTCATCAGTCCCCAGGGAAAATAAGATGAGGCGGCCATGCCGAGCTGAAGGTTCATCGCGCGACAGGTACCCATGGCGAGCGGCCCCAGGACGGGAACGCCCTTCACCGAGAAGTCGTAGAGCAGCACGATCATCTCGAGCGCCAGGACGTGGTAGAAACACATCGCCCCGACCGTCATGGCCAGGACCAGAGCGGAGGCCATAAGCAACGATCCCAGCACCCACGCCGATCCGGCCGGAATCGCCCCGGACGGCAGCGGACGAAACGGCCGCGACAGGCGGTCCTCCTCCAGGTCCGCTATGTCGTTGAATACCACGCCGGCGGAGTAGACCAGGGCCGATATCGCGCAAAGGCGGATGAGATCGCCGGGTCGCGCAATGTCCGGTCGCGGCCCGAGTATCGAACGCCACACCAGGTAGCCGGCAGCGACGTCGGCGACGGCCGTCAGAACGTTGGGCGCCCGAATCAGGCGTAAATAGTCGAGCGCTTTGACCCTGCAGCCTGGCATCCGTCCGTCGTCCGCGCGAGCCTCGCCGGCACCTGTATCCATCCAAGGTCCCTTCCCAGCTCCGTCGCCCCCACTCAAAAATACTTCGGGATACCGAGCCGGTAGCGTTGTCCCTGGACGGGAGGGAAGATTTGCGCGTGGGCCAGAGGGGCTTCCCTCAACTTTCCAGAGAGAACCCGCACCCGCCGGATAGCGTTTTTCACGATTTTTACCCCAAGAGCCTTCAGAGGGCGCCGGAGGTAAGCCGGTGCGCGTCCTCCCCGCAACCTTCCGTCGCGTCCACTCCGGCAACCGCCCCTGCGGACCAGCAGCGCAACCGGCTTATCCCTCGCCGGTATATCCCAAGGGGGGGCGCACATATCCCCCGGCAACCGCCGGGCCGCCTCCGACCCAACCACCTCCGGACTGGGTGCGGCGGGAAGAGGAGCGCCCGCGCCGCGGCGCGGCCGCCGCCCCGGTCAGAAGTCCTGCTCGTCCTCGGCACCTCCATCGGGCCGGATGTTATGGGCCAGCAGTCTGTGGCGCCCCCTCTCGGATTCGAACACCGAGTACGCAGCCGTCGAGATATGAACCTTCCAGAAGGAATCCAGCCCCAGTCCCAGCAACGTGCATATAGCGACCTTGCATACGACCCGGTGGGTAACCAGCACAGCGTTCCCGGCCTGATCGCACAAATCCAGCACCACCGGCATGACCCTCTCCCTGACACAGGCGAGGCTTTCGCCGCCGGGGAAGGTCACAAGGTGCGGTTCGTTCCTCCAGAGGCGATAGAGCTGAGCATCTGACCCCAGGATGTCCGCTTTCGATTTGCCCTCCCATCTGCCGTAGTTTATGTCCGTCAGGCGATCGTCAGTCTCGACCCTGATCCCCACGGCGCGGGCGATCTCTTCTGCTGTGGAAGATGCCCGCACAAGGGGGCTCGACCGGACGACAGTAATTTTCCTGGCGGCCAGGTACCCGGCGATCCGTTTCGCCTGCTCCTGCCCGTCAGCGTTCAGCGGTACGTCCTGCCTGCCACGGAATACCCCCTGTTTATTCCAGTCCGTCTCCCCATGACGCACGATGTAAAGTCTCATGATCCTGCTATCTCCCACAGTCTGGTTGATCCCGATACATCACGTTTCAGGGACGTACGCCAAGCGCCGGGCGACGGCCGCGCAACGGGCGCCAAGAGCATCAGTACCCCCGCGGTGCCATTTCGGCAACTGCCGTTTTTTCCTAAAGTCCGGCGGCCGATCTGCCGAACCTCTTTTAATCGGGGGGAAAGCCGCGTGCGGAAAAAACGTTGACAGCCGCGGCAGCGGGATACTAGCATGGGGGACAGGGCCATGGATGGAATCGAGTCGGTAGTGGCAGTGGAGAGCGAGGCGGCCGTGAGCGGAAGAAAGAGCCAGAGAGGCGAGACGCGCCGTTCGGCCAGGATGGAGCCGGTCCCGCAGAGGATATCCAAGCGCGTCCAGGCCATCAGGGAGGAATCGGCTTCCGAGCGGCGGGGCGGCGAGTCCAGGCGCATGGTCTTCAAAGCGGCCGGGGGTACCGCCGAATTCCTCGACTGCGTGCGCGCCCACTACAGGGAGACTAGGCGCAGGGAGGTGGATATCCCCGCCGAGATCAGCATCATCCTCGAAGACGGCACGGTCTTCGACACCGGTACTGCCAGGGTCCGGAACGTGTCACCTTCTGGAGCGCTCCTGGCCGACATACGTCTTTCCAAGGATTGCTATCCCAGTAAGCCCTTCCGGGTCGCCATGCGGATGAAAGGTGGCGAATTCGAGGGCATCGGGTTCGAGGCGATCCCGGTCCGCTTCGTGCCGGACCAGAACGGGCTGGGGGTGAAGTTCGACGACGTGTTCGTATCCATGGACTGACCATTGACGGACCGGTGCCGGGACGCCGCCGGCGGCTTCAGCCACTCGCACGAGACCCGTTTCCATCCCATGCGCAGCCCTTATCTTCGCCTTGGACGTCCGTCCGGACCGGTCCGGACGGGCGCGATCTGCCGTCTCCGTACACAATGAGCGACGGCGGGCGGCGTCTTGCAATGGACATTTTGCTGCCTTACGGAACGCGGTCGCTGAAGCTCCGGCTCCCGGACCGGGCGCTGGTGCTGCGTTCCTCGCATCCCCCCCCGCTGCCGGACCCTGTCCGGGCGGTCGAAGACGCTTTAGTGCGCCCGATCGCGAGTCCGCCGCTGGAGCGCCTGGCGAGGGAGCGGCGCGCCCGGTCCGCGTGCGTGGTCGTCCCGGATGCGACGCGGCCGATGCCCGGCCCGCTGCTGCTCCCGCCGATACTGAAGGCGATCGAAGCCGGGGGCATCCGGCGGGAAGCGATAACGATACTGATTGCGACGGGGATGCACCGGCCGAGCACAGCGGAGGAGCGCGTCCGCATCGTCGGGCGCGAGGTCCTCGACCGCTACCGTGTATCGGACCATGAACCCATGAACCCGGCCGCGCTTCGCCGGCTCGACCGCGCCACGCGGTTCGGCACTCGCCCGTCGCTGAACAGAATCTACCTGGACGCCGACCTCAAGGTGATAACGGGGCTGGTCGAGCCGCACTTCATGGCAGGCTTCTCCGGAGGAAGGAAGGCCATCTGTCCGGGGATCGCGGACCTCGAAACGATATCGCGCTTCCATGGTCCGCGGTTCCTCGAAAATCCGAAGGCGGCATCCGGCATCCTGGATGGAAACCCCTGCCACGAGGAGGCGCTGGACATTGCGCGCATCGCCGGATGCGACTTTGCCGTCAACGTTACGCTCGACGGCGAACGGCGGCTGACGGGCATCTTTGCGGGCGGGATGGAGGCGGCCCACGCCGAGGGCGTCGCCGCCGTCCGCCGCGCCTCCGGACTGGATCCAGTTCCCCCAGCCGACATCGTCATCACCACCGGCGGCGGACACCCGCTCGACGCCACTTTCTACCAGACGGTCAAGGGGATGGTGGAGGCGGCGCCGCTGGTAAAGCCCGGCGGCAGGGTGCTGGTTGTGTCCGGATGCAACGAGGGGATCGGAAGCGATGAATACCGCCGGATCATGGCAAAGTACGCGGACGGGTCCTACGAGCGGTTCCTCGCCGATATCCTGGCTGCGGACGAAGTTATCCGCGACCAGTGGCAATTCGAGATGCACATCCGCCTGCTGAGGCTGGTCGGCGTCGGGGGAATTGTGCTTGCGACCGACGGAATCGCCGGAGAGACGGCGGCCGGACTCTGCGTGACGCCGGCTTCGGCGCTGGTCGGCCGCGGGACGGCGGAGGAAACGGCCCAGCGATGTCTTGACAGGTTCTTGGCTGAAGGGGCGTCGGGCGTGACGGTACTGCCGGAGGGACCGTACGTGTACGTGAGGCCGGGGAAATGAAGCTGCGCGACCGAGACGGCGTAGGCCGGAGCCGGTCGCGCGCGGTATGGCGACAAGGCTGGGAACCAGCAGGTCGGGAGCGGAGCAGGAGGGCGGTGCGAATCGGCGTGTTTCGGAGCGGGCGGTTGAGCCGCCGGTGAGAAAATAGCAGCCGGTTCGGTGCGCATCCCGGCCGTCCGCATGATTTGCATTGACGTTGCCCCCTTGGGCGATATCCTGCCGCTGCGGCGCCCGATCCGCGGCGGCTTCGCCCTGCGGATCGGTCCGACGGACAAGGCTGCGAACCGGGCCGGATAACGAGCCGCCGCAACGCGCTATGCCCCCGTAGCTCAGCCGGATAGAGCAACGGATTTCTAATCCGTAGGTCGCAGGTTCGAATCCTGCCGGGGGTGCCAGTCCTGATGGGATCCCTTGGCCCGACACCCCGAACCGCTCGCTCTCAGGGAACCGACCCGTGATGCGCCACAATATACTACGCGTCGCTTAGCGGGGGTGTGTACCTGTATCGTGGTACTCTCGCAGCGGAACGTCTCGTGCCAGGCCCGATGTGCCGGATGTCCGAAGCGTCCGGTGGAACCTGGCGCTGCCGCAAACTGCCTGGCGGCCATCCGAACTCCGGCGGAGCGAACCGCTACCCCATCTGTGTTACGCGTCCCATCTGGCGGCAGTCCGGCGGCCGGCCGACCGGTTGGCGCGGTTGCTGGCGGCTGGCGGGCCGGCGGGCCGGCGGTTTTTCCAATTTTGCAGTTGACAGGAACACGGGCAGCGCGCATAACCCCCCTCTGTTCCGCAACGTCGGGTCGGCCGATGGGCGGGCTGTTGCAGGAGGCGGAGGATAATTAAGGAGGGGTGAAGTTATGAAGAAGCTGTTGCTGGCGCTCACGATGTGTGGTTTCCTGACAGGAACCGTGGTGGGATGCGGAGGTGGAAGAAAGCCGGAACCCAAGAAGCCTGCGCCGCCGGCGACGAAGGAAGAGGCTCCGAAGACTGAGGCGCCGAAGACCGAAGCGCCAAAGGAAGAGGCTCCGAAGTAGCTATCGGAAATCCCGTTCGACCGGCGAGACGTAGACGTACGTGATGGAAGGGGGCGGCTGCCTTGTCTGGCGGTCGCCCCTTTGCTTTCGCTTCCGGCCGCACGGAGGCGCCTGTCAGCCCCCGTTAGAGTCTGTCCTGAAACTGTCCGCCGGGAAGCGGGAAGCGCTGAGTCATAAGCTCTGCTCCGGCGGGTTGTTCGGACAGGTTCTCGGTATTACCGTGCAGCAGGCGGTTATCGTCATCCGGAGCGGGCGGGACGGTTTCCGCAAGTCCTTCCGACATGGGGCAGAGTTTACCCTATGACCGAACCGGTCGTGAAGGTCAGGAAGGGATTCGTCAGACCCCTCTACGGGGGACATCCGTGGGTATTTGCCGACGCCGTCGCTTCCATCGAAGGATCGCCTGAAGCGGGAGACGTGGTTCGCGTGCTGGATCCGACCGGATCGTTTCTCGGAAAGGGCTTCTATAACCCCAAGTCGGCCATGGCGGTCAGGATACTTACGCGGCGAGACGAGTCCGTGGATGCCGGTTTTTTCCGCGCGAAGATAGAGTCCGCGGCCGCGTTTCGCGAGCGGGTATTGGGGCTGAAGGCTGGTGACGGGGACACAACGGCGTTCCGGCTGGTCAATTCCGAGGGCGACGGCCTCGGCGGACTGATCGCAGACAGATACGGAGATACGCTCGCGGTCCAGTTCCAGTCGGCCGGCTTCGAGAAGCGACGGGGCGAGATACTTGGCATCCTGATGGACCTTTTCCGGCCGGCGAGGATATTCGACTGCTCGGAGAACTCCGCGCGCGAAAAGGAGGGTCTGCCGCCTGCCCCGCGGGGGGTGGTAGCCGGCGAGGGTCCCGAAGGGCCTGTCAGCGTACTGGAGGCCGGTGCGAAGTTCGAGGTGGACCTTTCGGGAGGCCAGAAGACCGGCCTGTTCCTGGACCAGCGGGAGAACAGGCTGCGGGTCAGGGCGTTGGCCGCCGGGCGGCGCGTGCTGGATCTCTACTGTTACACGGCCGGCTTCGGCATCCACGCCGGACTTGGCGGGGCAGCTTCTGTCACTCTCGTCGAAAAATCTCCGGCGGCCGCGGAGCGCGGCTACCGGAACCTGGTCGCGAACGGCCTGGAGGCTGCGGACATGATCCGCGGCGATGCCCTCGAGGTGATGAAAGGCTTCGCCGGGGAGGGCAGACGGTTCGACCTGATCGTGCTCGATCCCCCTAAGCTGGCCCGGTCGAAGGAGGGCGTGTCGAAGGCGCTGGAGCACTACAGGGAAATCAACTTCCGTGCGCTGCGCATGCTCGCCGACGGTACCGGAGCGATTCTGGTCACATGTTCATGTTCGGGGAACGTAAGCGAGCAGGAATTCGAGCGCGCCGTAGGGGCGGCGGCGGTGGCGGCGGGGCGCGAGATGGCGGTCGTCGAGCGGAGAGGGCCGGCCGCGGACCACCCCGGGATTCCGGGCTTCGACCAGGGCAGGTACCTCAAATGCCTGATCCTGGTCTCGATGCGGTAGCCGGCGGGTCGCGGACGCGCCGCCGGGGTACGCCATCCGGCCGGGACGTCTCAGGTCTTCCCGCTCCCCGTACGGTCGCTCGGCATCCTGCAGCCGGCCAGAAAGGCGTCCGTATCGAGGACGTTGACGCCGATGCCGCCGAGCCGTTCCCTCAGATCCTCGTCCCCAGTCACTACGGCGAACCGGACCGGTTCGCTGCGCGTCTGTGCAAGTATCCACTCGTCGGCCTGTGGGACATGGAATACGCGGAGCCGGCTTTTGCGGCCCGGTTCCGGTTCGCCGGGAGGAGGCGAGTCCCCCGAAGGCCCCTCGAACACCAGCCATATCTCGGCAGCATCCATGCCCCTGAACGATCCGACCACGGATGCCACCTTCGCCTGCGATTCGGATTTCCACCAGGCGGCGCGATCCTCGCCATGCAGGATGTCGCTCTGGATCATGGTGAACCCGTCAACGATCAGGATATTACGCACGGGGCAGCTCCCGATGTTCCGCCTTTACACGCCGGTTCCCTGCAGCCTGGCCCTGGGCGATCCGCCGGCCCGTGTCGTGAGGCCGCCAAGGAAAAGACCCAGATGGAAGAATAGCGTGCCGCGCTGATGCGCGCCATGTCTTTTTTTCGCGCGCCCTGCGGAACCGGTTCCCGGGCGCGGACTGTCCCTTGCCGAAAAAGTCCGGCCGGCAAATACTGCAAATAGCATCCTGGGGTACCTGTTTGCCGGGTTCGGGCTGGGGCTGTTATTCGCAGTGGTGCGCTCGAGCCGGACAGCATAGCGCTACCACATACACCCAGCACCCCTGCGTCCTGCACATATACGGGGCGGTAAACTACTACGGCACATGGGGAGGGTTGAGTGTCTAAAGCTCTCAGTTCCCCCAATCCCGGGCACGGAGATTGGGAGTTCGTGCCGCAGACTGCTGCGTGGGGATCAACCTTGACTCAGGGAACGGAGGCTGGGGGCGAGGCCGCCTACTCTTACAGCTGGAGGTTTCCGGACAGGCTCTGACGGTCACAAGACTTGCAGCCGTCGCGCCGGAGAGTGTGGGATGCTCCCGGCGCCCCGGCGGGCGACGACCGATGAGATTGGATTGGAGGGGAGAAACCATGAAGGAGCTCGGCGTCGGACTTATAGGTCACCAGTTCATGGGCAAGGCGCATTCGAATGCGTGGCTCAAGGCTGCGAGGTTCTTCGATCTTCCGGCCAAGCCTGTCATGAAAGTCATATGCGGCATAGGGGCGAAGGAAGTCCAGGCGATGGCCGAGCGATGGGGATGGGAATCCTGGACCGAAAATTACAGGGAAGTCCTCGAACGCGACGATGTTCAAATAGTGGACGTCTGCACCCCGAACTATCTGCACAAGGAGATGGTGCTGGCGGCGGCAGCCAGGGGCAAGCACGTGGTATGCGAGAAACCGCTGGGCATGAACGCGGCCGAATGCAAAGAGATGTGGAAGGCGGCTGAGAAAGCGAAGGTCAAACACATGGTCTCGCACTGCTACCGTCGCTGCCCGGCCGTGATGCTGGCTAAAGAGCTGATAGACTCCGGCGCGATCGGCCGCATCTTTCATATCCGCGCCGTATATCTGCAGGACTGGATCATAGACCCGAAGTTCCCTCTGGTCTGGAGACTCAGGAAGGAAGTTTCGGGCTCGGGCGCCCACGGCGACCTCAACGCCCACATCATAGACCTCGCCCGGTTCCTCGTGGGCGAATTCTCCGAGGTTTGCGGAATGACCGAGACCTTCATAAAGGAAAGGCCGATCGAGGTTGCCGGCGGCGGCCTGGCGGCGGGGAAGACTGGTAAGGGCATGGGCAAGGTCACCGTGGACGATGCCGCCCTGTTCCTGGCCCGCTTCGCCAACGGCGCGATCGGCTCCTTCGAGGCTACGCGCTTCGCCCAGGGGCGGAAGAACTGCGAGCGGTTCGAGATCAACGGCGAGAAGGGGTCGCTGGCCTTCGACTTCGAGGAGATGAACGTACTCTGGTACTTCGATGCGACCAGGCCCAGAAACGTCCAGGGCTTCACGAAGATACTGGCTACCGATCCGGGCCACTCGTACTTCAGAAACTACTGGCCCGGCGGCCACATCGTAGGCTACGAGCACCAGTTCATCGCTGGCGCGGCCGACTTCATCAAGGCGATCGTCGAGGACACGAAGGCATGGCCGGACTTCGAGGACGGCTACCGCAACCAGCTCGTCCTCGACGCAGTGCTCGAATCGGCCGCGAAGAAGGCGTGGGTCAAGATACCGAAGTAATTCCGCGTTGGGGGACCGGTTCCGACCGGAATCGGCTGAGCGGCAGCCCCCGGCGCGCGTTCCGGCCGAAAGACGCGGGGGATGAGATATCGGCTTTCACCCGGGGCGTGGCCGAGAAGAGCCGGGCGCGATGTCTCTGGGCGTAATTGTTCGCCGAGCCCATACGCTGGAGCGTAATCGCCTGCCGGGTTCAGACTGGGGGGGCTACCCGTAGTGATGCTTCCCAAACTGAACAGCGATAGCGCTACCCATATTACCCAGCGCTCGCGCCCCTGTGCTCCACACACATACCGAGACGGCAATTACGCTGGAGCGCACAGGGCAAAGCGGACCCATCTGCAGCAACGCCATTGTTGTCCCGCGTCCGGCCCGCCGCTGCAAACAGCAGCCGCCGCCTGAGTACGGCAAACAGTTACCGGCGGACGGCCGCGGAGGTCAGTACGCATACAGCCTGCCGTACGGGCGTACTGTCCTTGGGCGGAGCGCTACGAACCCGTCAGGTTCGAACGCTGGGACCCCGGTTCCCACATCGCGACGATATTCGTCCAGTATCGCGGCGAGCACGGCCCGGTCGCCTTCGTCCGGCTTCGACACTCCCACTTCGCGCCCCAGCAGCCATGGTTCTACCTTTCCGCGCAGAAATATGACTCCCCCGTGCATCCCAGTACCCACGTATCCGCCGACGGCGCATTCTCCATGCGGACCGACCCCCAGCACGACCAGCACTCCGCCGGCCATGTACTCGCCGAGGTACTGGCCGACCCTCCCGCCGATGACCACAACCGGGAAACGGTCGCCATAAGCCTTCATATGGACGCCGGCCCGGTAACCGGCCGACCCGCGCACGAATATCCTGCCGCCGCGCATGGAATGGCCGAGCAGGTCGCCGGCGTCGCCCGATATGACCACCTTGCCGGCGCTCATCGTATTCCCAACACCGTCCTGCGCGTTGCCCTCGACGCGTATCTCGGCCCCGTCCATGAATGCCGCCAGATCGTTGCCGGGGACGCCGCGGATCTCCAGGCGCGCACCGGCTCCCAGACCGCAACCGATGTAGCGCTGGCCAAGCACATTCTCGACGATCACGCGCGATTCCCCGGCCCTTATCGCATCCCGGACGGCCTCATTCAGGCGCCGGTAGTGAAGCGAAGCGGCGTCTATCCTCATACCTCGATCCCCGCCCCCGAAACTATGTGCTTCCGGTATTCGGCAGGCAGCGATATCAATCCGAAATCTCCGGACAGCAGGAGGTCCCTGAAGCCCGATATGTCCGCGCGATCGCGTATCAGGCCCGTTATTATCCCCGCCCTGTCTATGCGTCCGGCGAATACCGCGCCGACGATCCGGCCGCCTTTCAGCACAAGTTTTTTGTACCAGGGAGCTTCGCGGTCGAGCGCGGAAAGTATTTCGTATTCGCTTCCCTCCGGCGGATCGGTTAAGCCGACCGAAATGGTCGGAAGGCCAAGCACGTCCACAGCGTTCATTGGCATGGCCCCCCTGTATGTTCTTTTGCGACCGGCCATGTTCTGGCCGGCCACGAAACCCTGCCGGTACGCGTTCGGCAGGATGGGTATGCATTTCCTTCCTCCGCCGATCGCCTCAGCCGCAGGCGCCTGAGCCACATCGCCGGCGGCGTAGATATCAGGCGCGGATGTGCGAAGCGTATCGTCCACCAGGATGCCGCGGTCGGTCCGGATGCCGGAGCCTTCCACAAGCGACAGGTCGGGCAGGACGCCGATGGCAATTATCGCCAGCGAACAGGGAACGGAAGACCCATCGCGCAGCTCCGCTCCGGCAAGCATGCCGCCGCGTTTCTCCATGCGCGCCACGGTCGTACCGCAGCGCACGGCAACACCAGCCCTCTCAAGAGTCTCCCGAGCCAGATCCGATGCCGCCCTGTCAAACGTCGCCGACAGGATGCGATCGGACAGCTCCACCATAGTGACCTTCATCCCGACCGCAACGAGAGCCTCGACTGCCTTCAGCCCGATGAGACCGCCGCCGACGACAAGCGCCTCGCGCGCGCCGTTTCCGGCTATATGGGCCTTTATCGCCCTGGCGTCGTCCCAGGACGTAAGCGTAAATACTCCGGGGGCGTCAATACCCGGCACGTCTCCCGGGATGACGGGGCGGCCGCCGGTCGCGATGAGCAGCTTCTCGAATCCGAACGCCCTCCCGTCGGCCGTCTCCACGACTTTGCGGGACGGGACGATGCTGACGGCCGTTACGCCCAGGATCGCCTCGACCCCGTTCCGTTCATAAAAATCCGGCGGCCTGTAGAACATGCGCTCATCGGTTATTTTCCCGGCCAGCAGGTACGATACGAGCGGCCGCGAATAGACGCGGTACGGTTCCCTTGACAGGAGAATTACCGGGCGCTCCCTGTCAACAGAGCGGATGCCTTCTATGCATCCGACGGCGGCGGCCGAGTTTCCCACGATCAGATATGGTGCCGCGCTCATGCATCCCCTCCGAGCGTCAATGCCTCGTTAGGGCAGTTGGCCACGCAGGCCGGAACATCCCTGTCCAGGCAGAGGTCGCACTTCGACGCCGCCTCGCGGCACTTTCCCTGTCTGACGGCGCCTGCGGGGCAGACCATTATGCACATCCAGCAGCCGACGCATCTGTCGCGGTCGCACAGAACGGCGCCGGTCTTTCCATCGCGCCGCATCGCTCCGGTCATGCACGCCTCGATACATGGGGCCTCGTCGCAGTGCCTGCACTGCAGCGCGAAGGACGTGTAACCCTTCTGCTCCACGGTCACCGCCGGCACGATGGCATCCTTTTCGCTCCGGAAAGCCTTTATTATCTTTCCCGACTTCGAATGCCGTACTATGCAGTGTATCTCGCAGAGCCGGCAACCGATGCAGTATTCCTCGCGCACGATTATCCGCTTCACTGATTTCACTCCCCCGCCGCCTTTATCCCCAGTATCCCCAGTTCCCGGTCGGTCATTCCGATGCCACGGAGGTGTTCGCGGTTTCCCCGGAGCGACTCGATAGCGTTCACGCCCATCCCCCCCATCATCTCCTTTATCTCCAGCGACCATGCCCGGAGCAGACTGGTAAGCCTGCGGACTGCAACGTCCGGGTTGAGACGCTTCGTGAGGATCGGATCCTGCGTGGCTATGCCCCAGTTGCACTTCCCGGTGTAGCATCGCTGACAGAGGTGACAGCCCATCGCGATAAGTGCGGCCGACGCTATATACACGGCATCGGCGCCCAGGCAGATTGCCTTGACCACATCCGCACTGCACCGGAATCCTCCGGCGGCGATCAGGGATGCGTGGTTGCGTACCCCCTCCTCGCGAAGGCGGGAGTCCACCGCGGCGATGGCGAACTCTATCGGAATACCGACGTAGTTCCGTATCATCGCCGGCGCCGCGCCGGTTCCTCCGCGGAAGCCGTCCACGACTATGGCGTCAGCTCCGGCCCGTACCGATCCGCTCGCTATGGCGGCGACGTTGTGGACAGCCGCGATCTTGACGAAGACGGGCTTCGAGTATCCGGTGGCCTCCTTGATGGCGTATATGAGCTGGCGGAGGTCTTCTATCGAGTAGATATCGTGGTGAGGCGCGGGAGATATGGCATCGGTGCCGCGCGGAATCATGCGCGTGGCAGATACTTCCTCGTCTACCTTTTCGCCGGGCAGGTGTCCGCCGATGCCCGGCTTGGCGCCCTGGCCTATCTTTATCTCGACCGCCGCCGCCGCGTTGAGGTAACCGGCGTCCACCCCGAAACGGCCGGATGCGACCTGCACTATCATGTTGCCGGCGTAGGGGCGGAGGGCCCTGTGCAGCCCTCCCTCGCCGGAATTCGCGAACGTCCCGGCCTCCTTCGCCGCCCGCGCCAGCGCCAGACAGGCGTTGAGGCTTATGGAACCGTACGACATGGCGGAAAACATGACGGGCACCTTCAGATCCAGCTGAGGATCGAGCCGCGTGGCGAGCCGCGGTCTTCCCCCGGCCATGTCGAACCTTATGCCGTCCGGCTTCCGGCCGATATGCGTCAGGAGCTCCATCGGCTCGCGGAGCGGGTCTATCGAAGGGTTCGTAACCTGGCTGGCGTTGAGCAGCATCCGGTCCCACCAGACCGGCGCATCGAGATCGTTGCCCATGGCGGCAAGCAGCATCCCGCCGCTTTCCGCCTGACGATATATTCCCCGGATCGCCCCGGGAGACCAGTTCCCGTTCGGGCGGAACTCAAGCGCCGCGCACCGTATGTGTATTGCCCCCGTAGGACACAGCGTTGCGCAGCGGTGACATCCGACGCACGAGGCGCTGTCGCTGCCGACCTTGTCTTCCCCGGCGTCAAATTCGTGCACGTCATTTGCGCACTGACGCACGCAGACCTGGCACTGGATGCAGCGGTCAGGATCGCGCGTAACGATGAAAT
>JAOACM010000295.1 GCA_026417845.1 Planctomycetota bacterium
ATCCAGGACCGTGCGGGCCCACGTGGCCGTCGCGGGCGACGTGAGGGAATCATTAAAGAGACTGCTCAGGCTCCTGAAGCCGCGGGACCGCAAGCCGTGGCTGGACGCCATCGCCGGGTGGAAAAAGTCCCACCCGCTCAAGATGCCGAACAACGGCCTGCATGCGCAGTACGTGATACGCCGCATAAGCGAGATATCGCGGGGACGCGCCATTGTCGCCACAGACGTCGGACAGCACCAGATGTGGACGGCTCAGTTCTACGTCTTCAACGAGCCGAGGCATTTTCTGACGAGCGGCGGTCTGGGGACGATGGGCTATGGCCTGCCGGCCGCGATAGGAGCGGCGGTGGCCAGGCCCGGGGAGGACGTCTGGTGCATAACGGGCGACGGTTCGATAATGATGAACGTCCAGGAGATGGTCACCGCCAGGCGCCTGAATCTGCCCATCAAGGTGGCGGTGATGAACAACGGCTACCTCGGGATGGTCAGGCAGTGGCAGGAGATGTTCTGGGGCGGCCGCTACAGCGAGACGCGACTGTCCGACACGCCGGATCTGGTCCGCGTGGCGGAGGCATTCGGTTGGCGCGGCATCCGGGTGGAGGAGAAGGAGAAGGTGGACGGAGCCATCGCGGAAGCCTACAAATCCAAGGATTCCCCCGTACTGCTGGACTTCAGGGTCAGGGGCGAGGATAACGTCTATCCGATGGTGCCGGCGGGCCGCACGATCAACGAGATGATATATTACCCGAAAGATCCGGAGCTGGTTTGAAGAGGTGGAGGGGATGCAGGTGGCAAACGAACCGGAATCCGCGGCGGCGCGCGTCTCCGGAGGGGACCGGCATCACGAGGCGTCGGCCCCCGAGAGGCAGATAATATCCGTCCTCGTCAAGAACCGCCCCGGTCTGCTGGCGCAGGTCGCCAACCTGTTTTCGGCCCGCGGCTTCAACATAGACAGCCTGACGGTCAGCGAGACCGAAGATCCGCGCTTTTCCCGCATGACGATCACAGTGCGGGGGGATGTGGCGCTCGTCGAGGCCATAAGGAAGGGCCTGTGCCGTTTCGTAGATGTGGTTAACGTTCTGGATTTTACCGGGGTGGAGCGGGTCGAGCGCGATCTGGCGCTGGTCAAGATAGCCGCCTCCGCCGGAACGCGGCAGGAGATATTTCAGCTCGTCGAGGTCTTTCAGGGCAAAGTCGTTGACATCGGGACCAGGGACTGCATCGTGGAGATCGCCGGCCCCGCGGCGAAGATAGATGCGTTCATCAACATCGTAAGACCGTACGGGATCAGGGAGGTCGCCCGGACGGGGCGCGTCGCCATGGCGCGGGGGCCGAAGATGGAAGGGGTCCCGGCCCGGTCGTTCGTGCCCGGGACGTGACGCGGCGCTCCGCGTTGGTCCGCGGCAGGTCGGGGGCGCGGCCGAAGAGACGCTCCCGCGGGAACGGCAGGGGTGGACTGTCGAGGATCTGGGCGGCATCCGACATGGCCGTTTACCACGAATCCACGAGACAGACAGTTAAGCTCGCCTCGCTCCTGGCAGCATTCCCCATGGTGTGGATCGCCGGGCAGCGGGCGGTCCTGACCGTCGGCGGCGCCGTGATTTACGGGGACGAGGCGGCAGCGGCCCTGTGCATGCTCGCGGCGGCATTCGTCGCGTTCATCCTGCCGCTGACTTCCGAAGGGCGGATGATCTTCAGGCCGGATGAGGGGTTCCCATCGGGGTTGTCGCTCTATCCCCTCTCGCTCGCCTTCGCCTTCCTGCTCTTTCCGCCATACGCGGTCTCCGGCGCATGGGGGGTGATGGCTGCCGGGGACACCGCGGCCAATGTCATCGGCAGGCGGAGCGGATTCGTACGGCTCGCGTGGAACCCGCGCAAGACGATCGCCGGTTCCATCGCCTTCGTGGCCGCCGCGGCGCCGGCCTGCATGCTGATGCTGGCGTGGGCCGGGTTTCCGCCGGTCTTCGACGCGGCCGCCGGACATCCCGTCGCCTACCTGGCCGTCCTCTCGCTCCTCGGCGCCATGGCCGGAGCTCTTCTGGAGAGCGTGCCGTGGGATGCCGGGGACAACTTCGCCGTGCCGCTCGGCTCCGCCGCTTCCCTTGTGGTCGCGGCACACGCGGTATCTTATATCACGGAGCCGCACGGTATCCGTGGCGGCATTCCGCCGGATCACCTGCTGGCTGCGATGCTTCTGAATGCGGGCCTCGGATTGCTCGCCGCGAGGATGCGGCTGGCCGGCAGGAGCGGCGCCGCGGCCGGCGGGGCCGTCGGATTGCTTGTCTTCTGCGCGACCGGTTGGGCCGGCTACATCCTCCTGGTCGCGTTCGCGGCGGGAGTATGGACCATGACGCAGTTCGGCCGCGCCAGGAAATCTCTGCGAGGGGCATGGCGCACAGGCATCGGGCAACACGGTCTGCGCGGCACTGCGCCCGGCCTGGCTGTCGCCGTGCTGTGCGCGGTAGCATACTTTATATCGGGGAAACCGGAATTCCTGGCGGCCTTTGCCGGCGGGCTCGCGGCGGCGCTCGCTGACGCGGCATCCCGGGAGATAGGCATGTTGTCGAAGGCGGCTCCCGTGCTCATAACGACCGGCCGGATAGTCCCGTCCGGTGCAAGCGGAGGGGTAACGTCCACCGGACACGCCGCCGCCCTCGCCGCCTCGGTCTCCGTGGCGATGATCGCTCTCGCATCGGGCCTGCTGGATGTGGCGGGAGGTGCTTCGGAGAAATGGCAATCCTGGATGTGCGCGTGCGGGGTGGCGGCGGGAGGTATCACCGGCGCCACCGCGGACAGTTTCCTCGGCGCGACGCTGGAAGCCGGGTCCGGGGTCGTCCGGTGGGTCGCGAACTTCGCGGCGACGGCGGCAGGAGCGGCCGTGGCATCCCTGTTTGCGTCGGCAGCGGCGCTCCCCGGATGAATCGCGTTCCGGTACCGGCTTCATCATCTGCTGGACCGGCGCGGGCGTCCGACCGCATGCGGCGGACCGCGCGGCAGGAAGGAACTCCATCATGGACAGGAAGCGGATAGCGTCCGCGGTCCGGGAGATACTCGAAGCGATAGGCGAGGACCCTTCGCGGCCGGGCCTGCGCGATACTCCGGAACGCGTGGCGCGCATGTATGAGGAGTTGTTCGGCGGCCTTGGGGAAGATCCGGCCGCGCACCTGGCCAGGACCTTCCGGGAGGCGTACGACGAAATCGTCATAGTGCGGGACATACCTTTCTGCTCGGTATGCGAACATCACTAGCTCGCTCGTCGGCAGCGTCAGATGTGTATAAGAGACAGCCGTTCACGGGCAAGGCCCATGTCGCCTATCTGCCGAACGGATGCGTGGTCGGGATATCGAAGATAGCCAGGGTCGTGGAATCGTTTGCGCGCCGCCCCCAGATGCAGGAACGTCTGACGAACCAGATAGCCGATCTGCTGGTAGACAGGCTCAGAGCCAGGGGGGTGGCGGTGGTGGTGGAGGCAACTCATACCTGCATGACCATGCGCGGGGTGCGGAAACCCGGCAGCCTCGTCGTGACCTCGGCGCTGAGAGGGCATTTCCGGAAGAGCCAGGCCGGGCGCAGCGAGGTGATGTCGCTGCTGCTCCGGCGCGGGGAGGGGGGCATCTGACGCAGCGGCGTCTGTACTTGTTCGACGCATTCAGGTTGCGGCTGCTGTTTGTAGCAGCGCGCCCGAATGGGACAACAATGGCGCCACATCGGGCGGATACGTTCGCTCAGCGCCGCGCCCATGGCATATCGGAAGCGGCAAACGATCAGCGGCGCCTGGCTGGGAGATGTTCGCGATGCATCGTTTCCTGCCGCTGATCGCTGCGGAGCTGCCTTACGAAGAACTCCGGACCGTGCAGGGCCGCGCCGCGTGGGCGGTACTCGCAGTGGTCGGCGCCATATGCGTGGCGGCGTTTGCGGCCGCCCTCGGGAGGGTCTGGGCGCGGGCGAGGCTGCGGCCGTGCCCGCATTGCCGCGAATTCATAGACCGCGCGGAACGGGCCTGCCCGCGCTGCGGGGCCGGCCTTGGGAAAGGGTGGGCGGGGAGCGCATGAGCGGGACCGCCGGGTCGGATCGTCGCGTCCTCATATCGGGATCGGGCGTCGTGGCGCCGGAACCGCTCCGTTCCGTCTTCGCCGCCTCCGGGGCGGATCGCGGCGGCGCATCTCCTTCCTCCTGTCCCGGAGACGGCGCGCGGATCGAGCCTCCGGAAATAACGGCCTTCGAAACCCCGGAGGGCGCTCCGACGTGGGGCTTCGAGGCGCTCGAATTCCGCCTGTCGGATTACATTTCCTCCATCAAAGGCTACATAGACAGGTGCAGCGCCCTGGCGCTTGGCGCCGCCAGGCTCGCCCTCGACGGATCGGGTCTGAAAGCCGGCCCCGGATGTTCCGATATCGGGCTGTGCTACGCCACCACATTCGGTTGCCTCGACTCGATGGAGCTTTTCTGGGCCAGGACGAAAGGCGGCAATCCGAAGTTCGCGCCTCCGCTGCCTTTTACCCACGCGTACGCCAACAGTCCCTCTTCAATACTGGCCATCGAGTTCGGGCTGCGGGGCCATTCGATGACCTTCTCCGGCGATGTATCCTCCGGGCTGCTGGCGGCATCGCACGCATCCGACGCTATCCGCGGAGGCAAATCCGGGGCGATCCTCGCCGGAGCCTCCGAGGCGCTTTCGGCACCGCGCTGGCGGCACCACTGGGCTGAGGACGAGCTTTCGGCGGACGGCCGGTGGGCGCCGCTGGAGGAGGCCGGATCGAAGGCGGGCACCGTGCCGGGCGAGGGGGCGGCGTTCCTCGTGTTGGAATCGGCGGCGCATGTGGCGGGGAGGGGGGCGCGTCCGGAATCCGAAGCCGCGGGCTGGGGCCTCGTCCCCTTCGGTGTTTCGCGCGGACCGGCCGCGGCCCTGGAGGCGGCCTGCCGCGAGGCGCTGGCAGAAGCCGGGGCCGGGCCGGCGGATGTTTCGATAGTCTTCCTCGCCTCGCCCTCGGCCGGAGGGCTCGCCGGAACCGAACGGGAGGCCATGTCGAAGCTGTTCGCCGGCGCCGGGATGCCGCCGGCCTGCGCGCCGAAGTGGGCCGGCGGGGACGCGCTCTCGGTATCGCCGCTCTGGAGCCTCGCAATGGCCTCCGGTTGTCTGGCGGGCCGCCTGCGCCCGTGGCCTGCGGTGGATGCCGCCGGGAGGCTCGCGCCTCCGATGGCGTTCCCGGAACCGCCGCGCATCGCTCTGGTCTCCATGCTCGATCCCTGGGGGCAGGCTGGGGCGGCCGTGCTGCGGGCGGTCTGACCGGAAGCACGATGGAGTGTAATTGTTTGCCGCGTCCAGGTGGTGGGTTGTAGCGGCCCGCCCGAACGGGGCAACAATGGCGCTGCAGGTAAGACCGCTATGCTGCTGCGCCCCATATATGAGCACGGCAAACAATTACGATGGAGTCGGCGCGATCCGGAACGGAAGCGGAACGGAAGGATGCCGGACCGGCGCCGCGAGGCAGGGAAGATGGCGGATCGGGAGGGCAGGATGGGGATGAATGGAGATGAGATTCGCAGGGAAGGCTGGCGGCAGGGGGGGGAGATCCCTTCGACGGCGCCGAAGACGGGGGAGCCAAAGTCTTTCGTCCTCGACACGAACGTTCTGTGGCATAACCCCGACGCCCTGTTCTCGTTCGCCGACAACTGGGTGCTTCTGCCGATAGCCGTCATCGAGGAGCTCGACCGGTTCAAAACCAGGAACGACGAGCTCGGCCGCAACGCCAGGCGCGTTATCAGGTTCCTGGATTCGCTTCGCAACAGGGGAAGGCTGGGAGAGGGCGTATCGCTCCCGAATGGCGGAAGGCTCCAGATAC
>JAOACM010000296.1 GCA_026417845.1 Planctomycetota bacterium
CCGCACATCTACATTGCCCTGGCCGCCCGGTTCATGGAGGGGCGTAAGGCCTTCACCGAGGCGCAGGCGGCCGCCGCCGGACTGCGGAACATCGGGTCACAGCGGTATGACCGGGACTGTTCCGACGGCGTTTTGCTCACCAGCCGCGCGGGATCAACGGTCTATGACCGAACCTTTATGGAGACGTTTGTCCGGCCGGGGCCCGGAGCCGGCAACTGGGGATCGCGGTCGAACTATCCTCTCACCGGCATCTTCCCCTGCGGCAAAGACCGCATCATGTTCTGGGTCAGCCGGCAGTACATGCAGGACTCGTGGCACATCGAGCGCATGCTCCTGCGGACAGATGGTTTCGTTTCCGTGAGCGCCCCCTACGCGGGCGGCCGACTTGTCACGAAGCCGTTTGTCTTCAGCGGCGAAAAGCTCGAAATCAATTACCGCACCGGCGCGGCGGGATACGTGCACGTCGAGATCCAGGATGCGGATGGGCAGGCAATTGCCGGCCGCGCGATTGCGGACTGCCCCGAGATCATCGGCGACGAGATCGCCCGCGTGGTGGCTTGGAAGGATGGCGCAGATGTGGGACGGCTCGCCGGACGCACCGTCCGGTTGCGCTTCGAGATGAAGGATGCTGACCTGTTCAGCTTCCGGTTCCTGCCGAACGAAACCCCCGGCTGAGCTGAAGTGAGATGCGTCTCCGGTTTGCCCAGCCCCCGACTTTACTCTGGCAAGACAGATGATAAGTCTGATAACTTGAAAAAAGACATTAATATCGTAAACCGAATCGGCTTTCTCTCCCATATAGCGGGTGGACAGAGAAAGAAGAAATGATATGACAGTGTCTGGAAGGAAATGCCACATCACCGTGGTGGGATGTCTGTTTTTGGCGCTTGCCGCAGTGACCGGTGAACGTGCATCAGGCGACCAATCAAACGTGGTGCTCGATACCGGCAGTTTCTGGCGTTGCCATCTGACTTTGCGCGATCCCATAGCCGGGAGCGGCCCGGAGGCGAACTCGTGGATGCCGGGGAGCCGGGTAACCGTCAACTGTACCGGATGCACGGGAGCCGGTTGCGATGTCTCCGGGCTGGAGGGAGATTTACGCTGACGGACGGGGGGGCTTTCCCATCCGGAGGGAAGCCGCTTCAGCCGGGGTTCGTTTTCCGGATTTTCCCCCAGCGCCTTTCCGGAGAGGGACGGAGGCAAACCTGCGCGCGTCCTGCCCGCGACCGCTCATCACGTCCTCTCGGACACCCGCTCCTGCGGATCCACAGCGCAACCAGCTCCGGGGCGCCCTGATGCGCGACCGTATCGCGGCGCACCTCCGCCGCGGCATATGGCAGCCTCCGACTTCCATGTCGGAAGGCGGTTGCGTCGCCCGCCATTGCGAGGGGATTCCCGACCGCGGAAGGAACGCGTTACCCCAGCCGTACAGAATAGAACGCACAGGTCCGGATCTGCGTTCTCCGCGATTTCCCCCGGGGCGCCTTTCAGAGAGGGCCGGAGGCAAACCGGCGCTCATCATCCCCGCGACTGTCCGCCACGTCCTCTCCGGCAGCAGCTCCCCCGCATCCACAGCACAACCGGCTCTACAGCGGCAGGATTGTTCCGACGCCCTTTTCCCGCGCCCGCGCATGTATGGCCACCGCCACGGCCACGTCCTCGATGGCCAGCCCCAGGTTGGCGGATATCGTAATTTCGCGCGGGTCGGTCCTGCCGGGCTTTCTGCCGGCAAGCAGTTCGCCGAGGTCGCCGAGCGGATCCGGCACGCCTTCGAAAAAACCCATCTTTCTGTAAGCGGCGAACTGCGCGGAGTCGTCCGTATAAAACCTGCCGGCAGCCCGGAAGACTTCCGGCTCCAGATACGAGTCCAGGTCCACCGGGCTTATGAACACGCCTTCCGCGAAGCAGCTCCGCCCCAGCCGCCACCCGGAGTTCCGGACTATGGGGCCGCTGGTCACCACAATATCCGCCCCTCTGACGGCCTCTTCCGCGCTCCCTGTCACCAGCACCTCGACATCCAGTTTCCGGCGCATCTGATCGGCGTACAGCTCCGCCGCGGCGCGGTTCGTGTCGAAGGCCCTGACCAGACCGATGCCGGGGAAGACCGATTTGAGCGCCTCCAGGTTGCTGCGCCCTTGGACGCCGCATGCCACGATTGCGACCGTCTCCGATCCGGGTCTGGCCAGGCGCCTTGCGGCCGCCGCGGTAGCCGCGCCGGTGCGCGCCGCCGTAATCCATGTGCAATCCATGATGCAGACCGGCAGGCCGGTATCCGGATCGTTCAGGATTATGAGGCCCGACACCTGAGGCAGTCCCCTGCGCGCATTGTCGGGGAACGCGGATACCCACTTGATTCCCGCGGCCTTCAGGGAAGGCAGCCAGGCCGGCATGGCGTGGCAGAGCGAATCCGGCCGCGGGTGGATGCCGATCTTCGGCGGCATCTCGATCCGGCCCGATCCCTTTTCGAGCAGCGCGCGCTCGACCGCCGCCACCACCTCCGCCATCGGCGGGGCCACGGACTCCACGTCGGTCCGCGAAAGGTAGAGCGCCTCCAGACGGCCGTTTCCATCCATCACAATCGTCCTTTCCGCTCCTCGATCTCCTCCGATGCCGGCGCTTCACAAGGGGAATCTGGCGCGCCCCGGCGCGCTCCCTGGGGAGTCCGTTGGCGGCGCGTCCGGGGGCAACCTGCGACCCCGCTTCCTGCCGCGTCCCCCGACATCGGTTCCCGGCCCGGCCGGGGGCGAACGCGAGGGGCGGGGCAGCTTCAGCAACGGTTCCAGAGCCCCCCGTCCATTCCGGGTTCCGCCGCCCCGTTCAGGCGCGAGACGCCCGGCCCGTCACAGCGCGGCCGCCCTGCCGCCTGGAGCCTGTCCGAAAAACCTGCCGCCGCGAAGCTTACGGCTCCGCGCTCCCGACTTCGCGGCTCCGCGGCGCCCAGAATTTCCGCTGCGTCCAGACCGGATCCATCCGGGATTTTCTGGACTGGATTCATATCCGGGTGCAGCGGCATGTGCGGCCTTATTTGCAGCAGCGGCATTGCTGGCCCGTTCGGGCGGGCCACTGGAAATAGCAGCCGCCGCGTGAACGCGGCAAACAATTGCGTCCGGAAGTCCGCCGGCACGGAGTTTACAGATGAGCGATTCCGGCTTCCGGGCGCGGTGTTTTAGAACAGGCTCTTACCGCCGCCTCCCCTCCCCATCCATCGCCGCAAGCAGCCCTTTTATCGCCCTGCGGGCGTATTCGGCCGGGGCGTCCTGAATATGGAACAGGTCAACGGTAAGGTAGCCGGAATACCTTATATCGCGCAGGGCGCGGACGAATTCGCCCAGCGGCATCTCGCCTTCGCCCGGCGGCAGATGCCTGTGGACGCGCCCGGCTATGTCCTCGAAATGCGTATGTGCGATGCGCCCGCCCAGCAGCCTGATATATGCCGGCACGTCGCGGTCGGTGATGAATGCGTGACCGACGTCCAGGTTCACGCGGAGGGCCTTCGAACCGACCAGGCGCAGCAGGCGGAGCATGTCCTCCGAGCCTTCCACCGCAAGGAACGGCTCGGGCTCCACCGCGACGACGATCCCCTCCCTCCCGGCCGCCTCGCACAACGGCGCGATCCGTTCCGCGAAGGCCAGCAGCTCCCGCTCCTTGCGCCCCGGCGCGAAGCGGGGCGCGTTCAATATCAGCACCCCCGCTCCGATCCGGCCGGCCGCCCGCACCGCCGCCGCCGCCCTTTTCCGCCTCAACGCCGGGGCGTCGGCGTCTCCGTGGTAACTGATCGAGGCGATCTCCAGCCCGGCGTTCCCCGCTGCGGACGCCGCGCCGCGCAGCGCGTCGAGATCCACCGAAGGTCCGGAGAGGAGCGCGTGGGTTTCGAGGCATATCTCGACGCCTTCGTAGCCCGCGGACTTTATGGCCGCGAAGGCATCGCGGAGATTCCACCGTGCGAAGCCGCAGGTTCTGAACCCGGTTTTCACCGGTGGCCTCCCTCCGGCGCCGGCCTGATCCCGGCCGATGCGCCGCATCGCCTCTCCGCGCCAGAGCCGCCGCTCCGCGGCGCCGCCGCTACGGGGATTCGCGGCGCGGATTACGCAGCGTGCGGCACGGGAGCGGTCCGCGGACACCCGACGGGGAGGAACCGGCGCGCGATCTCCGCGGCAGCCGTTCACCGTCCCGGCTGGCGTCCGCCTCCCTGCCGGCCCTGACCGCCCGGCGCCCGCCGGGCGCCTCCCGCGCGCTCCACGTATATAAGCCTCAGGTCGGCCAGCGCCCCTTCGAGCATTTCCTGCTCCTGCGCGCTCAGGTTCCCTTTCGTCTTCCGCTGGAGTGCGCCGAGTATATCTATCGTCTGCTTCGCGCCATGCAGGTCCAGCTCGCGGGCTCCGGAGAGCGGGTTTTCCATCTGGCCAAGCTGCATAAGGGCCTGGGCCGCCAGGCTCTGGACGAGCGCCAGAAAATGGCGGTCGGTTTCGGCGGGGCCGGCGCCTTCCCTGTCGCGCGCCTCGGCCTCCCGCCGCTTGCGTTCTTCTTCCTCCTGCTGTTTCAGGCGCTCGCGCTCCCTCCGCACCTCCTCCTTCCACGCCGCGTCTATCCGTATCTCCCTGTTGGTCTCTTCGGTCATCCTCCCTCGCCCTCCTCAGAGATCCCGCCTCCGGAGGCTTCCGGCCTCCCGGCGTTTTCGGGAACATTCATCCATGCCATGCGCGGCCGCGGGCCGCGGTATATTCGCCTGAAGCCCCGCCAGGGCTTCGACGGAAGGATCGCCGGCGTTCCGGCCCGCGTACCACGGCGCCGCTGCCATTCGCGGTGCCTTTTCAGGAACCTGTCCGGAAACTTCCCGCCGCGAAGCGGAGTCGGGATCGCGGAGCCATAAGCTTCGCGGCGGCAGGTTGTTCGGACAGGCTCTCAGATCCTATCCGGAGCCTCCCGCCGGATGGCGGCCGGCCTCAGGCATAAGCTCTGAGACCGATGTTCTCAGACAGGCCCTTAATCGTAAGCCGCCGGCAGGCGCATGGCAAGCCAATCGCGCGGCCCGCGCGGATGGCACGCATTTACGGCCATGCACCCGCGGATGGCGAACAGCCATGCACCCGGTCCGGCGTTTTCGCTTGGCCGCGGGCGGAATTCGCGTAAGCTTGTCCTGTGCGGAGATGCGAACGACGGGACCGCACTGGGGCAGGAGCGGTCCGTCCAGGACGGAGAGGAGGCAGGGAGGATAGATGCGACCTTTCGGACTGATCCGCGACGTCGAGAAGGGCGAGGACACGCTTCGCGTACCGCTCAGGGGCCGCGAGCTGCTAAACGACCCGATCTATAACAAGGGAGACGCGTTCACGGAGGAGGAGCGCGACAGGTTCGGTCTCCGCGGCCTGCTGCCGGCCAGAGTCCTTACGCTGCGGGAACAGGTCGAGCGGGTCATGGACAATTACTCCAGGCTCATAGGCGACTTCGACCGCTACCTTTTCCTTACGGCCCTGCAGGATACCAACGAGACGTTATTCCACCGCGTGCTCTACGAGAACCCGACGGCGATGATGCCGATCGTCTACACGCCGACCGTGGGAGAAGGCTGCCGGAAGTACAGCCGGATATTCAGGCGGCCGCGCGGACTGTATATACCGGCCACGGCGAAGGACGGCGTCGAGGGGATCCTGCGCGGGGCGCCGTTTTCGGACGTGAGCGTGATAGTGGTTACCGATGGGGAGCGCATCCTGGGGCTTGGAGACCAGGGGCTCGGCGGGATGGGCATACCCGTGGGCAAGCTCACGCTCTACACCCTGTGCGCCGGCATCCATCCGGCCAGGACCTGTCTCTTATACACATCTCC
>JAOACM010000297.1 GCA_026417845.1 Planctomycetota bacterium
GCCTCAAGGACGGGCCGGTTGCCCGGTGCTCGCCCGCGGCCGGGGCGCGCCGCTTCATCCGGAGCCGTACGCGCCACAGGCACGCAGCGAACCGGGCCGTCAGACGGGCCGCATGGCGCGATTCTGAGGACGTATCCTCCCGGGCATCGTCCTGTCTACGGAAAGGGAGGTGCCGCAAGGTGATGTCCGCGCCGGGTAACAAGACAGGCAGGCGGGCGCGGCGCGTGCTGGATCGTCTCGCGCGGCTGTTCCTCTTCCGCGACGGCATCCCCGCATCGGATGCCGGCCGCGCGGCCGCCGTGCGATCGAATTTCCTCCTCCATCTGCATCCCTCCCGTGTAACTCGCAGGGCGGCGCATCCGTCATACACCTGGTGCATGGGCGGTCTGGCTACGCTCGCTTTTCTGATCCTGACCGTCACGGGCGTACTGTTGATGTTCTACTATCGCCCGAGTCCCGAATTCGCGTATCTCGACACGGCCGGAATGTCGGAGGGAGTCCCGTTCGGCAGATTTCTCAGGAATCTCCACCGGTGGTCGGCTCACGCCATGGTCATATTCGTCTGGCTGCACATGCTCCGCGTATTCCTGACAGGAGCTTATAAGCCTCCCCGCAGGTTCAACTGGGTGGTTGGTGTCTGCCTGCTGGTCCTGACAATGCTGCTGTCGTTCACAGGATATCTCCTGCCCTGGGACCAGCTGTCGTTCTGGGCAGTTACCGTTGGATCAAAGATGGCTGCAGCCGCGCCCGTGGTGGGCGGCGAGGGGCCGGCGATCCCCGGCACGGAGGATGTCCTGCAGCGGTTCAGCCTGAAGGTGCTGCTTCTGGGCGGTTCGGATGTGGGGCCGGCCGCGCTGCTCAGGTTCTACGTGCTGCACTGCATAGTCCTGCCGCTGGCGTGCGCGGTCCTGATGGCCGTCCACTTCTGGCGGGTCAGGAAGGACGGTTTTTCCGGCGGACTTTGACGGCCCGGGGGCTTTTGCTGCATAAAGGGCGCAATATCCTGGCGAACAACATGTTGCGAAGCTACGCCCTGGCAATGAGATTTACGCACAACATATTGTTCTACAAGGGCTTGCGGCTTTGTTCAGGGCCTGTACCCCCCCCGGATGGATTCGGCCTGGAGACAGCGGAAATCCCGGGCGCCGCAGCGCCGCGGAGTCGAGATCGCAAAGTCGCAAGCCTCGCGGCGGCAGGTTTTCGGACAGGTTCTTAGAACCTGCCCAAAAACTTTCCGTCGGGCGGTGCGGATCGCGAGCGTATAAGCTGAGCGCCGGAGGTTTTCAGACAGGCTTTTAGAGGCTGGCCGGAACCTCCGACCGGATCTGGCGGCCTGCTGCGGAAGCCTTGGTCGCCACTGGAGTTTTCAGGTGGGATATGAGAGCCTGTCCAAAGACCTCGGGAGGATCTTGGGCTTGAGGCTGCCTGTCTTCCCGTCCGGAGGTTTCTGGTAAGGTTCTCAGTTGTGTGCAATAAAGCCCGGCCTGAGGGCGCGGATCCCGAGTGGCGGTCGGGGAGGAAGGAGTTCTCGAAGCGATGTCGGCGCCGTGGTGGTTACGCGAAATCCTGAACTTTGCGTCCCGCCCCCCGCTGGTGCTGGGCTTCCTTGCCGCCCTCGTCTTCGCGGCCGTCTTTTTCCGGAGGCGTCTGACGAGGCCGATTCCGACCATTTTCGTGGCGGCCGCTTCGGCGGCGATTTTTGCCCTCTGTCTGTCGGACGGGACGTTTCGGGGCAAGGCGCTGGATGCGGACAACGCTGTAGTGTTTCTGCTGCTCAGCCTGACCGCAGTCGTCCTCTGGACGGCAATTAGAGAAGCCGCGATAAACGACAGGGGGCCGACCGCAGCGCCGCCCGGGGAGGCGGCCGGGGAACGGAGCGGAGAGTCTGGCGACGGAGCTGCCGGCGGCCCTGCCGGCGGCGGGATCGCGACGGGAGAAAGCACGCCGGGAACCCCTCCCGCCGCGGTTCCGGGAATGGGATATCCGCCGCCCGCGGAATCCGCTGACGGCCCTGGCGCCGGGGCCGGGGCGACGCCGGATATCAAGGTCACGACATGGCCGCATCTTCTCTACATCGAGCTTATAGCGGCCGTTTTCGCGACCGTGGCGCTGGCGGCATGGGCGATGATCGCCGACGCGCCGCTGGAAGCGCCCGCCGATCCCGGTCGCAGCCCAAATCCCGCAAAGGCGCCGTGGTACTTCGCCGGTATCCAGGAGATGCTTGCTTATTTCGACCCGTGGCTCGGCGGTGCTTTCATCCCGGCGCTTATCGTGCTTGGCCTGGCGGCCATACCATACCTCGACCCGGATCCTTCAGGAGCCGGCATGTATACGTTCCGGCGGAGGCCCGCGGCCGTGGCGGCGTTCCTGTTCGGTTTCGTGGCGTTGTGGATCGGACTGATAATGGTCGGAACTTTCGTTCGCGGACCGGACTGGGATGCATACGGGATATTCGAACCGTGGGGCGGCGCGAGGCTCGAATGCCCGGCGGAGCGTCCGCTGTCGGATGCATTCTGGGAGGGGCTGCTGGGGCGCGAGCTGCCCGCGTGGCCGCCAGCCAGGGAACTGCCGGGGATACTGCTCCTCATCGCCTATTTCGCCGTTCCGCCTCTCCTGGCGGCAAGGGTTGCGCCTGATGTCCGGCGTCGGATGGGCGCGGCCAGGTTCTGGATGGCCGCCTTTCTTATCTTGGCAATGCTTGGCATTCCGGCGGTCATATGTTTCAGGTGGCTTTTCGGCATACGGCATATCGTGAGCATTCCGGAGGTGCCGTTCAACATATGAGGCGGCCGGCGGGACCGGTTGCGATGTCTCCGTGCGGGAGAGAGAGATTTGCGCGGGCGGCGGGGGGCTTACCCCAGCCCTCCAGAATGAACACGCTCCCGCCGGACAGCGCTTTTCGCGATTTTTACCACAGGCGTTTTTCGAAGAGCGGCGGAGGCAAGCCTGCGCGTAAATCTCCGCGCCCGCTTCGTCGCGTCCTCTCTGACGGCCGTTTCTGCGGACCAACAGCGCAACTGCCTTCGGGTGCATGGCCGTAGCTGCGGGACCGGATATGGGAGCCGGACTCCTGCTCCGCTTCCGGACCTCTGGAGTAATTGTCTGACGGACCCATATAATATGCTGGGACGCAGCAGACAGAGCGCCCCATATGCAGCAGCGCCATTGCCCCGTTCGGCACGCGCTGCAAAAAAAATGCATCCGTCTCCTGAACGAAACAGCGAAGCGGACAATTGCCATCCGGCTGTAAGGGGGCGGGCCCGTATGTATGTGCCGGGCATATTCCTCGCGGGCCGTTCCAGGGTTTTGCATTTGCGGCCATGCACCCACTGCCTTCCGATTTGGCGACTTTCCCTTTTCGAAAAGCAGCTTCTTTGGGTAAAATTTTAAGACAGGATAGGATTCGGTTGGCTTTTCGGTCTACCGGCTCTGCGGTTCCGCTTCGGGCCGGGCGGGATGGGGAATCGCTGCTCCGGGGGGCAGCGATCCCGGACGCGATGTTCGGCCGCCGGGAAAAGATGGAAGCCGCCCGCGGCGTGCCGGGTCGGGGCGCATGGCCGCGGATGCGCGGGATAGAGCAGGGCAGCGTCAGGCTTGACGCTGCGTTTCCCTGGCCGTCCGAGGTGGGGGGGGCGAATGCCGGCGGGGATTCTGGCGCTCCCGGCATTTACGGCCATGCATCTGCCGGGCGCGCGGCCGGTTTCGCGCTTTGGGACCACAGAAGAAAGCGCGAATCTTATCCGTCCAGTGTATTCAGTGGGAGACGGGTCCGTTTTGCGGCTTTGAAGAAAGGAGATGCCCACATGGTTAAGCGCCTGTTTCGCGGACCGGTTCCGATCGCTGTCGCCGCGTTCCTGATCTGCGCGGTTTCCTTCCTCGCGCACGCGCTGATCAATCCGAACTTCACGCCCGTGCATCTGACGGAGCGGGCCGAGCAGATACTGCTGCTCAAGCTTAAGGCTCCGAAGGATGGAAAAGCTGAGGCCGAGGTGGTCCGCGCGCTCAAGGGGAAGGCCCCCGGCAAGACACTCGCGATAGACCTGACCAGGGCGGCGAACCCCGAGCAGGGCAAGGCGATAGGCGAGATGATAAAGGCCGTCGCCGGCGGCGACGGCCCGGCGATCATATTCGTCGGGAAGGGGGAGAACGAGGAGCCGATAAGCAAACTGCACCTTGGCGGCAAATGGGTCTCCCTCGAAAAAGGCGCCGACGCGGCCTCGTGGGAGGCCGACGCGATAGATTCGAAGATGGAGGCCACGTGGGCCGGCGGGACGGACATGCTGCTCAAGATAACCGAGCTGATCCTTAAATATCCCGATACCGACGTCCCATCGTCCTGCGCCGGGAGCTGGGAGGAGCCTGTCAACATAGGAACGGTCAAAGGCAAGGTCGGTCGCGTGATGGCCGTAGACATCGCCGGCAAGGGAGATCTGGCGCTGTTTGTGGCATCCGACGGCGGCGACAGGGTGTTCGCTTATGACGCCAAGGCTAAGAAGTTCGAGGATATCAGCGGCCGGATCAAGCTGGGATCGAAGTCGGTCGTCGCGACGTGGGGCGATTTCAACGGCGACGCCAGGCTCGATCTGGCATCGTGGGACGGCAAGGCCCTGACGATATGGTCCCAGGATGCGGGCGGCGCCTTTTCACAGGCGGCCGCCGCGGGGGCGCCGGAAGGAGGGTGTGTTGGCCTGGCAGCGACGGAGGCCGGGGTTAAGGGGCGGGCGGGGCTGTTGTGGAGCCCGCCGGGCGGGCTGCCGGTGCTCCTCGTACCCGACGCTTCGAAGCCGGCGGCCTTCTCGGCGCGGCCGCTGGCATCTGACGTCAACGCTGGAGGCTTTGGCGCGGCCGGCACATGCCTTGTCGCGGACTTCGACGGCGATGCGATTCCCGACGTCATTCAGCCATTCGCCAAGGGAAGCATCTTCTTCAAGGGGAAGGGCGGTGGCGCTTTTGAGTCCGGCGTTGCGTGCCCGGTTCAGCTGGGCGAGGGGCGGACGGGCGCCTGCCTGGGCGATTTCGATGCCGACGGCAGGCTCGACGTCCTGACTATGGCCGAAGACAGCCCCAGAGTGTGGCAGAACGCCGGCGGCGGAAAGTTCACCAACGAATTTTTCATATGCGGAGAGTTCTCGTACATATCCAAGCCCGGGTGCATCATGGGCAACGCATGCGATATCAATAACGACGGGAGGCAGGACATATTCCTGGCTTCCTCCGAGAGGGGCGCGCAGGTGTTTTTCAATCGCGGTTTCCGCAGTTTTGGCCATGCCCACCAGCCGATAGACATAGCGGAGGCACAGATAATCCCCGACGCGCTCAACGGACAGCAAGCCGGAGTTCTCGCCGATCTCAACGGCGACGGCCTCCAGGATATGGCTCTCATCCTGCCAGACGGGAGGGTGTTCGTGCTCCAACAGGCGTCCGGCGGTGGGGAAGCGCTGGTGGTACGCGTCGCGCTCGCGCCTGGCAGCGGTTGCGCCGGGCCGGTGACTGTCAGTGCCCGGAACGACCGGATGCCGCTTGGCGCCTGGGCAGTAGCGCCTGGCGTGAGCGAAGCGGTTTTTGGCAGGACTACTCCCGGCGAGGTGACGATCAGGTGGCGTATGCCATGCGGGAAGGAGCAGGAAAAGAAGTTCGAGCTGGAGGACAAACCGATACGATTTGTGTTGCCGGCCGAGTAAGAGCCTGTCCCGGAAACTTGCAGCGGCCAGGGGGGCCGCAGCCGTTCACCTGATTCATCTGGAGGTTTCGTAATTGTCTGCCGCCTCGTATGTGCGTGGGGCACAGGGGCGCGG
>JAOACM010000298.1 GCA_026417845.1 Planctomycetota bacterium
TCCTTCGCGTCCTCCGCCTTACGAATCACCAGCGACCTATCCCGCGCGCCGCCATCCCCCTTTAACCCGACTGCAATCTCGATGTCCGCTTCCCGGTCGGCGGCCGGAGGCATCCGCCCCGCGCCCCCGGGCGGGAACTCCCGCCGGCCTCCTGGTGCTGAAAGGATCCTTTTCGCCCGAAGCGATGCCAGCGCCGCAGCGTACTTTTCGCACCCTTCCGGGTCCAAGTCCCATCCCGGCGGGATCTTATCCCCGATCCACCCGGTCCCGTCTTCCCTCCGGACCGCCCGCCAGGACGGCCCCCCAGCCGGCTTCCGCCGGACCTCAATCGAGCGGATATCCGCAGCGCCACGTACATCGAATACGCGCCCCGGATGGAAATCCAAGGCGCGCCATCCGGCAATCTTGGCCAGGGCGATGCCTACATCCAGGATCGGCCCCCCGCCTTTACGGATCCAGCGGGGATCGCCGGCCGGATCGCCCAGCAGCTCCAAGGATTCTTCCGTAACCGCCCCGGCCGCCCCTGGCGCAAACCTGACCGTCAGGCGCCCCGCCGGCGCGCCGCGGAATTCGCCGGGCCGCCGGATGAAGGGCCAAGACACTACTTTAAGCCGGGTCAGCATGTCAAGGAAAACCTCCACCTCCTCGCCGCCCGCTTCGAAATCTCCTCCTTCCGCCAGACGCCATCCCTTCCCGGCTTCCTTCTCCAGCCTGAATACAATCTTTCCGTCAGCGTCTCTCCTCTCGATCTCTGTCGCCTCCCTGAAGGATCTCCGGAAGATCCCGCGAGCGCACAGTTCCTCCACCGGCCCCGTCAGGACCGGCGCGGGTTTGGAGGCAAGCTCCATGGCTCCCGGGCGCCCGGACACGACGGCCGCAGCCAGTCCCTCGCACAGCCTTACCTCGCAAACCTCTTCCTTCGTCCTCACCGTCACGGCCATCGCAGGCCGGGCAGCGTCCCCGGGCGCCTCCGGCAGGAACTTCGACGCGACAAGATCGTACAACGCCCGCGCAAACGTCCCGATCCGCTCCGCGTCCCCCTCGATTTCCGTCCCGTACATCTCCACCTTCCATCCCGCCCCGGTGCGCACGAACGACCATGCCTCGTCCCCGCGCCTTATCTCCATCCTCTCGATCCCTTCAAGCCCGGTCCCTCGCGGCGGCCGGAGCAGCCGCCTGGCCCTGTAGTGTTCGACCGGTGCCAGAAACGGGATGGCGATATCCTCTCCGACGACGAATATTTCCCGGCCCCCTTCGATACTCACATATCTGGAGTTTCTGGCGGCGCCTTGCATGCCTATAAGAAACGGCGGGTAGCCCGCGGACTCCGGCAGCAGCCTCACCCGGACGGCACCGGCGCCCAATCCGTATTTCGCCGGGTCCTCATCCCGGAGTATTTCTGTGGCAAAGGCGCTCTCGATCCGTCCGAGCGCCCATTCCACGGCTTCTTTTTCCGCGTCGTCCGCGATGGGTTTTTCTATCCGCCACATCCCGCGCGGTCCCCGGACCAGCACGATCTCCTCGTGCTCCGAGGATCCTCCGGGGCGGGTTATCTCGATCCGGCTCACCGCCTCCGACGCCCCCGGGCCGGACGGGGGACGGAACAGGATCCCCATCTTTTTTTCGCGCGGCCGGCGCAGATCGAAGTACATCGCTACGGCCGCGGCGGCCACAATCAGAAATGCGATTGCTGTATATCTGGCGCGCATGGCGTGATTCCACTTCAGATCAAAGGTAATTGCCTGCCGTGCCCATATGTGTTGGGCGCAGCGGAGCTTTGTTGCACAATTAAACTCGTAAGCCCTTGCAGAACAACAGGTTGCGCGTAAGCACCAGCGCCGGGTCGGCATGTCGCAACCTATTGCGCATCAAAGCCCTGCGACCTTTATGCAACAAAGCCGCGCAGCGGGGCAAAGCAACCCATCTGTAGTGATGCCACTATTGGCCCTTTCGGGCGCATCACCACGAACAGCATCCGCCACCTGAGTCGCGGCAAACAACTACGCTCAAAGGGTCCCCGGCGCCCCTGCCGGCCGTTTCCGCATGGGGCGTGCGCCGCCAGCCCGGTAAGCTCCGCCGCGGCGGCCATGACGGTTCAGATTTTCCCGCCCGCCCCGGGCCTGTACGGAGGCCGTCACCTTCTGCGGGCGTACCAGACGACCGCCCCGGACGTCAGCGCCAGCCCGGGCAGGGCCACCGCAAAAATGACGAGCAGGCCCCTGAGGTCTTCATCCTCGACCCGTGCGTCGCGCGAATCCATCGGTCTCGGTTCGATGCCGAGCGGCTTTTCGCCTCCGTGCAGCGCCTGCACGGCCGCCAGGAGAAGGTCGCGATTGCCGCGGAAAGGCTCCAGAAGAGAGTTGGCGGCCATATCGGAGTCGGCGACCACGATCATGTGCGCCGCCGGCTTCTCCCCTCCGCCGGCTTTTTCGCCGGGCGAGCGGACTATTTCGGCGGCGAGCATCAGCGGCCCCTTCACGTCCCTCTTCTCGTCGAACGACGGCTCGCCCCGTTCCACCGGCTCGGACTCGGCCCATGTCATGAACTCCTCGGTCTCGTACGGCGGGCTGAGCAGTATCGGCCTGATCTCGTACCCGGCCCGCTTCGGAGCCGGGGCCTTGTCCAGAGCGCATGCGCCTTCCGCAGCGCAGATGCTCCTGACCCTGCTCATCGCGTCGGCTACGGGCGACGCGCCGGGGAGCGGTTTGGCAGGTATCCTCAACGACACCTTCGTGCGCCCGGTCATGGTCCTGTGAACGGCTATGACTCTCAACTCGCGCCGGACCGCCAGCCCGTATTCCGCGAGCAGTCCCTCCACCCCGGAAGCGGCCTCCGCCTCCCCCGGCGCCAGCGGATCCAGAAATATCAGCGCCTTGCCGCCAGAATTCAGATAGGACTCCAACCTCCCTATCTCCTCTGGCAGCCACGCGCTCCTGGGGCCGTGAATCAGCACGAAAGACGCATCTTCGGGAATGCTGGTCCTGTCCACCAGATGTATCTGCCGTACCTCGAAATTGCGTCTCTCCAGCAGTCCTATCAGCGCCTTGTTTCCGCGCGGCCCGCCTTCAGATGTCCTCTCTCCGTGGCCCACAATGGAATAGACTACGCGCCTGTCGCCTTGCACGAGGGCGGCCAGTGCCGAACTGACGGCATCTTCCCCCCGAAAAACCCTGCTCCGCGGCCTGCCGTCCGCTCCGTAAGCCCCCGGGCCATACATGCTGCCCGCCTGAACGTACCTCTTCCGATCGCCCGAGAGGAATACCAGACCGTCATATATTTCCTCAGGGGTCTCGGAGAGATCGAGTCTGGCGAGAAGTTCTTTCGCGGCGGCGGGCTCGCGGACCATATCCAGCGTCCTGAACGAGAGCCTCCCCGGCGAGGCGGCAGCCGCCTCCGCCTCGTAGACTTCCATCAGCCGCCTGACCCTGTCGAGGTGCGCCTCCCGTGCGCCGCCGGGAGTATCCGGCCCCTTCACGAGGATGACCTCGACCGGTTCTATATCTTTCAGGCGCGTCAGAAGGCCGAGGCTTTGGGGCGACAGCGTGAGCTCCTTCATTCGCGTAAGGTCGAGGATCGCGAAATACCTCGCCCCGAAGAAATATCCCGCTATGGCGGCCATCGCGGCGCCGAGCAGGGCGTTGAGCATCACCATGAACGGGGCCAGCATGCGGCGACTGCTCAGCGAGCTCCTGAACGAGTCCCAGTCGAGCGCGACGCCGGCAGCGGTCAGCACTAGGGCGGCCATGAGCGGCCCACCGAATGCCCAGCTCTTCACCGTCCCCTTCGCCAGCATGGCGAGTAAAGCGGCGGCCATGCACACGCAGCCGGCGACCGTTACCGGGAACATCAGCTTCCGCGCCAGGCGATTCCGCCACCCGCCGCCCGGTCGCCCGGAACCGCCGGGTCCGGCTCCGGCGGCAGATCGTCCGGCGTCTCCAGATCCGGTGCCGGTGCCGGATCGCCCGGCGCCCCCGGGCCGGCCGTCGTCCCCGGACTGGAGGCCTCCGGGCCGGATATCGCCATCCCCTCGGGTCACAGCCATCGTCTGGACTCCACCGCCTTGATCGCCAGGTACAGCGCCAGCGCCGTCATACTGACGAAATAGCATATATCGCGGGAATCCACCGCCCCTCTCAGGAAAGACCGGTAGTGCGTCCAGAGCGAAAGGTACGCAACGATGTCGCTCAGAACCGGATCGGCCCGCACGCCGGGCAGCCCGTTGAACGTGTCGAACGAGATCGGCACGAAGCAGAATATGAAGCCGAGAAAGGCTGCCAGGATCGAGCTTTCCGTGAGGGAGGAAGCCAGCAGACCGAGCGACAGATAAAGGCCGCCAGCCAGCAGCATCCCGAGGTACCCGGCCGCGACGGGCCCGACGTCAAGTGGCCCTTCCGAATAATACGCCAGGGCGCCCACGTACGACAGGGTCGGGAGCAGAAGCGCCGCATAAAAGCCCAGCGCCCCCAGAAACTTGCCAAGGACCACCTCCGCATCGGTCACCGGGGCGGCGACCATAACTTCGAAGGTACCGCTCCTCTTTTCCTCCGCCAGCATCCGCATCGTGATCAGCGGCGCCAGGAAAAGCGGCAGCCAGTAGCAGATGGTGGCCAGCGGCTTTATCTCGGCCTGGCGGGTCCTGACGAAATCGAAGGCAAACCTGGCGCCGGTCAGAAAAAGGAACGCCGCGCCGGTGACGTAGGAGGCCGGCGACAGCAGCAGCGCCGCCAGCTCCCTCCGCGCGATAGTCGGCGCATTCCTCACGCGATCGGTCCTCCGGAAATTCCCGTGCCTGGCCCGCCCGTATCTCCCGCCGCCTGCCAGGGACCACTTCCCGGCCGGGAGTCATGGCCGTCCCTGGGCGTCGGGATGCGGCGTTCCCTGCCAGCCGGCACGTAATTGTTTGCCGCGCCCATATCATTTGCCGGGGCGCGGCGGCGGAGCGGTCTTATTTGCAGTAACGCCATTGTTGTCCTGTTCGGGCGCGCCACTGCAAATGTCAGCCGCTGCTGAACGCGGCAAACGATTACGCCGGCACCCGCCTCCGAAACCCGGTCGCGCCCGGCCCCTGGAATGCCGCGGTCTCCGATACTCCGCCTAGGCATCGCGGCGCCCCGGCATCGCATCGCGAGCGCCACGCGGGAGCCGGAGGGCCGCGGGCTACCGGTCCCTTTCGACGCCGTCGGTTTCCGACAGCTGGAGCGTCAGGATGCCGAAAATCTCCTCCAGGCTCCTTTCCGTCCGCCGCAGTTCGAGAAGCGGGATCGGGCGTTCCGCGAAGGCGCGGAAGACGGCCTCCCTCAGGTCGGCGTTCCGATCGGCGGGGATCGCCTCCAGGTTCGCCGTCTTCTCCGGTCCCGCCCTGCCCTCCGGCCTGGCCGGGGACCCCGGCCGCCCCGACGTCCCGGCCTCCCTGATCTCCGCGACGCCGGCCACCGTCCGCAGGATCGCCCCGGCTGCGGCGAGATCCTCCCGCTTGACCGTCACCCTTACGGTGCCGCCGGCCCGCAGCGCCTCTATCTCCGCCTCAGGCACTATCCTGCCCCGGCGGATTATTATTATCCTGTCGCACGCCGCCTCCGCCTCGGACAGGATGTGAGTCGATAGCAGCACGGTCCGGCCGTGCCGCTCCTCGCGCAGTATCTGCCTGACCTGCATCCTCTGGAGAGGATCAAGGCCCGAAGTGGGTTCGTCGAGGATCAGAACTTTCGGAGAACCGAGCAGGGCGTCGGCCAGGGCTATGCGCTGGCGGTATCCACGCGATACGGTTCGGATC
>JAOACM010000299.1 GCA_026417845.1 Planctomycetota bacterium
GCCAGGCGGAGGCGGTCGGATGCTCTGGGATATCGCCATATTTACGGTGACCAGCTGCGCGGCGATGTGGGGACTTAAGCGGGGCTTCGTCAGGCAGTGCGGGGCGATGCTGGCGACGATTGCCGGTGTAGCGCTGGCTGCGTGGGGTGCGCCCGGTCTGGCTTGGATGTTCGCGCCGCTGACCGCCGACCCGGCCGGGGCGTGCGTGGCGGCGTTCTTTCTGATCCTCGGGCTGATCGGGCTGTGCATCAACCTGCTGACGACCCTGCTCCTCTGCTACATGGAAATCCGCGATCTCAAACCATACGATGCGGTCCTCGGCGGCGGTCTCGGGGCGGCACGCGGGGTGCTTCTGGTCGCCGTCGCGCTCGGCGCCGCCGCAAGACTTGGCTACGACATTCCGGGAATCGGAAACTCGCTCTTCGCGTGGCGCGTGGCGGAGGCTGGCGAGGAGGCGATACCGGCATGGCGCATCCCGGAAGTGGCAGCGAGCATCAACATGGAGGCGGCGCGCTTGGGAGGGTCGCTGGGTATAAGGGTCCAGGAGGAGGTCGCGACGCCGCGGAAGCCAGGCAGGAACTCCGGCAGGCAGGACAGGCCGGGAACCGCAGGCCGTGCAAAGCCCGGCAAGGAAAGCGACGCCGGCAGGGCGGCCCGCCAAACGGCTGTGTCCAAGGACCTGTCCGAAAACCTCGAACGCAGGGCCAAGGGATCGAAGCAGATTCCTTCCCCGGCCGGGGGCTCAGGGACAGACTCTGTGTCCGATCCGCCTCAGGCTCTCTACCGGGGTGGAGAAGCCTCCGGCGGGTATTGACGGTTGACGCGCGCCTGGCGGAGAATTCAGGCGGATCGAAGCCGGCCGATTAGTGCCTATCCAAAAACTCCCCGCTGAGCAGCAGCCCAGCTGAGCGTATAAGCTGCCAGCCGGAGGTTTTCGGACAGGCTCGATCATCGCCTGCCGGCTCCGCCGGCTGCTTCCCTCCTGTCGGCGTGCCATGCGAACAGAGCCGAATGGACGGACCGTGAAGATCACCCATGTAATAACCCGGATGGTCGTGGGCGGAGCCCAGGAGAACACGCTGCTCACGGTCGAGGGATTCCTCCGGCGCGGCTGCCGCGTATCGCTCATCTCAGGCCCGGCCGAAGGTCCCGAGGGATCGCTGCTGGATCGCGCCTGGCGGAGCGGGGCGGAAGTGCATATCGTCCCGGATCTCGGCAGAGAGATATCGCCTGCCCGCGACATGCTCGCCTGCATCCGCATCAGGAGACTGCTGAAAACTCTCGCCCCGGATCTGGTCCATACGCACAGCGCCAAGGCGGGCGTGCTCGGCCGTATGGCCGCCGCAAGCCTCGGCATACCCTGGATAGTGCACACTTACCACGGACTGCCGTTCCACCCGTACGAACGGCCGTGGAGGAACTGGCTTTACATCCGGATGGAGCGGTACTGCGCGCGCCTGACTCACAGGATCATATCCGTCTGCGACGCGATGACACGTCAGGCGCTGGCCGCAGGGGTCGGCAGCCCCAGGCAGTACGCGACGGTCTACAGCGGCATCGAGACGGAAAAGTTCCTGAGAGCACGCGCGCCGGGAGAAAGGGCGGAGCTGAGGCGGCGCCTGGGACTCGAACCTTCCGATGTGGCCATCCTGAAGATCGCCAGGCTGTTCCATCTGAAGGGGCACGATGCCGTATTGCGTGCGGCCCCGCTTGTGCTGCGCAAAGTCCCGCATGCGGTATGGGTCTTCGCCGGCGACGGCGTACTGCGGGACGAGCTCGAAGGGTTGACCGTGAACCTCGGGATCGGGGATCGCGTAAGGTTCCTCGGGATCGTCCCGCCGGACGGGATACCGGATGTCCTGGCGGCCTGCGACCTGCTGGTTCACGCTTCGCTGCGGGAGGGGCTGGCGCGCGCCCTGCCGCAGGCGATGCTGTCGGGTCTTCCCGCAGTAAGCCTGAATCTGGACGGGGCGCCGGAGGTCGTACTGCCCGGCCGGACGGGCTTACTCGTCGCGCCGGGCGACCTGGAAGGGCTGGCTGAAGCCCAGATCAGCTTGTGCCTCGATCCCGAGCTCCGCAGCCGCATGGGGCGCGAAGGCAGGGAGCTTTGCAGGGAAAAGTTCGACTGGCGCCGGATGGTGGACGCCCTTGCCGGAATATACGCCGGGCTCTTGGGTCGCGCGGACGGGCAGCCGGGATGCGGTCCGGAGCCACCATCGGGATCCGCCGGAAGGCCCGGTCTGAACCTTGGAAATTAACCTCTTCCTGACCAGCGCCAGCGGGAAAGGCGGGCGCATGGCCGTAACTGCGGGACTCGGATGTACATGGGAGCCGGATGCCTGCTTCGCTCCCGGACCTTCTGGCGTAATTGTTTGTCGCGCCCATATATTTTGGGGCGCGGCGACAAAGCGTTCTTATTTGCAGTAGCGTCGTTGTTGCCATGTTCAGGCGCGCCACCACAAAAATAGCAGCCCCGCTGCCTGAGCGCGGCAACCAAATGCGAGTCGGCGGATCGCGGGGGCGGTCCGGCGGCGCCAGCCGTCAGAGCGTAGCTGCGCCGGGAGGAACGTCGCGCCCCGCCAGGTACAGCCAGATCGCGACACAGGCTACAGCGCCGATCGCGCCGGTCAGAAGGCACATCCGGTATACGAACCGCGCCGATGCCAGGCCGAGCAGCGGATTGGCGTCGGTAAACGGCGCGAATGGGGTCGCGTCGGCATATATCATGGCATCCAGAGCCACGTGGCTGTACGTGCCGGCGAAGGCCCCTACGAAAGCCGCTGGCCAGCCGATCGGTCGAAATCCGGCGAATCCGAGGATGCGCGCGCCGATCCCGGCCAGGCACCTGCCGGTCGGAGCCGAGAAGACGGCCAGCAAAGTGGCGCAGGCGAACGTGTGCGTAAAACCGTGCAGACGCTCCGCGCGCCCCAGCATAGCCAGCAGCGGCTCGATATCCATTACTATCTGCGCCCAGCCGAATACGATCAGGGAAAACCAGCCGCGCAGGCAGGCCTTCGCGAGAATACCCGGCCCCATGTGGAACGGCGTGAACGGCACGTGCTTCTCCCTCGCGAGCGGGGTTGCGTCCGGAAGATCCACCCGGGCGCCAGCGGCCGGGGCGATCCTTCTCCGAGGGCGGGCTGCGCGGCCCGGCGGACTCAGGATCCCTTCGGCGTCAGGAGAATTCTGGCATCGGCCATGCGGCATCCCTTGCCTTCAGGGAGCACTATGAGCGGGTTTATGTCGAGCTCTTCAATGTCGGCGGCGAGCTCCGTGCACATCTGGGAGAGCCTGAGAATATGTTCCGCCAGCGAGCCTATGTCGGACCTGGGACGTCCCCTGACCCCTTCGAGAAGCTTGTACGCCTTGATCGTTTTTATCATTCTGTAAGCGCTGTTTTCGCGGATCGGGACAACGCGGAAGGTTACGTCCCGCATGACTTCGACCATGATGCCGCCCAAGCCGAGCATTATGAGGTGGCCGAAGAGGGGGTCGCGCTTGAGACCGAGTATCACCTCGACGCCGCCGCCGACCATTTCCTGGACGGATATCCCCTCGATGCGGGCGCCCGGCGCCCTGGCGCGGACCGATTCCAGTATGCCGCGGTACGCGTCTTCGAGGGCGCTTCTGTTCCTTATGCCCAGTACCACACCTCCGACGTCGAATTTATGCACGATGTCCGGCGAAACGATCTTTGCGGCCACCGGATAGCCCAGTCTGTCGCCGGCGGCGAGACATTCTTCGATCGTCTTCGCGTGGATGGCAGCCGGTCCGCGGAAGCCGAAGCATTCCAGGATTTGCTTTGCCTCTGCCTCGGGGACGTATTGCCGCCCCTGCTCCCTCATCCGCGCGATCAGCCCGCGGGCCCTCTCTGCGTCCACCGGGAAGGTTTTGATATCCGTCTGGGGTCGTTCGACCCATTCGGCGTACCTGCGCATGGCCGCCAGCGCCCTTGCCGCCGACTCGGGGAACGTATAGTGCGGTATGCCGTTTTCCTCGAGGATCCGGATTCCCGCCGACACATCAACTATGCCCATGAAGGAGGTTACGACGGGTTTCGCAGTGCCTTTGAAGGCGCTCACAACGGCCGCGGCCGTCTGCGGGATCTCGGTCATCGCCTGCGGGGTCAGGATGACCTGGACGGCGTCAACGTTCGGATCGTCCCTTATGGCCGCCAGCGCCGCGGCGTATCTGTCGGCCTGGGCGTCTCCCAGTACATCTATCGGGTTGTTGACGCTGGCGGCGGAGGGGAGAAGCTGTCTGAGCTCCAGTCTGGTGACCGGCGAGGGTTCGGCCATTTTCATTCCATACCTGACGACCGCGTCGGTGGCCATTATTCCCGGCCCTCCGGCGTTGGTCACTATCGCTACCCTGTCGCCCCTTGGCAGCGGCATGCTGGAGAAGGCGACCGCGTAGTTGAACAGCTCCTCCACAGAATCCGCACGCAGCACCCCGCTCTGCGCGAATACGCCGTCGAACACTTCATCGGACCCGGCCAGCGATCCTGTATGCGACGATGCGGCCTTCGCTCCTTCGCTCGTCCTGCCCGACTTCACCGCCAGCACCGGCTTGCCTGCGGCGCTGCCGCCACGCCCTGTGACCGTACGACACACCTCGACGAACGACTTCCCGTCCGCCAGATCCTCGATATAAGCCAGAATTACCTTCGTCTGGGGATCGTCCCGCAGCGCGCGGAGAAGGTCCACTTCGTTTATGTCGGCCTTGTTGCCCATCGAGGCGAACTTGCTGAACCCGATGTTCCTCCCCCTGGCGTAATCCAGCACGGCGGTGCAGAGGGCGCCGGACTGGGATATGAACGCGATCGGGCCGGCCTTGGGCATCGTTGCCGCGAAGGTGGCGTTCAGCGAGACTTTCGGATCTGTGTTGATGACCCCCAGACAGTTCGGCCCGACCACGCATATCCCCCGCTCGCGGGCGATCCTGACGACTTCCGCCTCAAGATCTCTGCCCCGTCCGCCGACCTCCTTGAAGCCCGCCGAGATTATCACGGCGCCCCTGATGCCCTTGTCGGCGCACTCCTCGAGCGCCTTTGGCACGACCTCGGCCGGGATTATCACGATCGCCAGGTCCACCGGATCGGGTATATCGAGCACGCTCTTGTAGGCCCTGACCCCGCAGATGGATGTGGCCCGGATGTTAACGGGATACAGTACGCCTTGATAGTTGTTGAACAGGATGTTTCTGAAGATCGCGTGCCCGACGGCCTCCGGCCGGGAAGATGCGCCTATCACGGCGATCGAGCGCGGCTCAAAGATCGGACGTATATAAGACCGCAGAATGGCGGTGTCGGAATGTCCCATCAGCATGGACGAATCTCCTTCGCCTCACGGTGCCGTTTTGCCCTTATCCTGGCACGGGGCACCCCGGCTCCTGACATGAACAGGGGCGGCCGGCGGTCCCGGAGGGGCGGCCTGTGTCTTTTCCTGGCCGACGGCCGGAGACTTCCCCGTCACGCCGTCTTCCAGCCTCCGACCGGACTCCGCACAGGAACGTCATGCCTTCAATGGTTCGGCCAACCCCTGCCTCTCCGCCTCTTCTCCCCTCCTGCCGCGGCCCAGCCACCAGAGCACAAGGGGCGAGGCTATGAACACGGTCGAGTACGTGCCAACGATGAATCCGACCAGGAGAGTGAAGGCAAGGTCCATGATTATGTCGCCGCCGAAGATCAGGAGCGATACAACGGTGAAAATGGTCGTCAGCGAGGTTATCACCGTGCGCGACAGGGTGACGTTGACGGCCTCGTTCATGAT
>JAOACM010000300.1 GCA_026417845.1 Planctomycetota bacterium
CCCTCCTCCCGGTTACCACTATCGTCCAAATCCACTCCCAACTTTAGCCTTTTCGCGGGCAGTTGTAAAAAAGAGCGGGCTGAAGCTCTTCGCCCTGTGCTCCGACAGGGGCAAGGGGTTCTTCTCGGCGGATGCGCGGGCGGCGAACGTCGAGTTCACGATGGCGGCCGTCAGGCTCGCCGCCGACCTTGGCACGGGAGTGGTCACCAGCCACATCGGCCACGTGCCGGAGGACGCGGGCGAACTCAGCGCCGGGAAAAAGGCCCTGTACGAGATAGGCGAGCACGCGAAATACCTGGGCGTGACGTTCGCTACCGAGACGGGACCGGAAGATCCGCCGGCCCTGGCCGCCCTGCTCAATTCGATCGGCTCAGAGGGACTCGGCGTCAACTACGACCCGGCAAATCTGGTCGGGAACGGCTTCGACCACATCGAAGGCGTCAGGCACCTGGCGAAGCGGATAAAACATACCCACGCCAAGGACCGCAAGCGCGGCGGGCCTGAAGTTCCGCTGGGCGAGGGCGACGTGGACTTCCCGAAGTGGACGTCCGCGCTCCGCGCGGCCGGGTACGAAGGCCCGCTCACCATCGAGCGCGAGGGGGGAGAGGACCGGGTCGGCGAGATCCGGCGGGCGGTCGAGTTCCTGAGGAAGCTGCCGTGACCGCCGCGGCCATGCGGCCGCACCTGTCCCGCGTCCCGGCCATCTAGCCTCCAAGGAAGATAGCGTCGGAATAGCTTTTGTTGCATAAAGGCTGTAAGGTCTTGATGTACAATGGGTTGCGTTATATCGTTCCAAGGAAGGGCGACACTTGAACGTAAGGTATTTTTCTACATGGAGTTGCGACTTTAACTATGCAGCAAAACCCAAGCTCGAAGGCCGGAGCGGCCTTTGCCGACCCCTGCCTTCGCAGCCATACATCCCAGACCCGCGCCGGGCTGGCCGATTGCGGCGTTGCCCTTCGCTCATGGAACGCTTATGATGATCCGTGGGCCGACGCCATGCGGGCGACATCGCTCCTGCCGGGCCATGGGCGGCCGGTTCTCGTCGGAGGACAATCCGATGTCCTTTGCCGATAGCGGGATGGGCAGCGGTTCCGGCGCCGGAGATCGCGGCGGTGCGGCCGTCACGGACGGGCGCGGTGGTCTGTCGCTCGCGGCCGTATTCGTGTGGATGGCCGTATGCTTCCTTGGAGTGGCGGTGCCGCTGCTGGCGCCCGACATGTCCGCGCTGGCGGCGGCATATCTCGACCCGCGGCGGGTCAACGAGGCGTTCTGGGGCGTTCTGGCGTGCGCGGCGATACTGATCGTCCCGCCGCTTGTCCACGGCGCCGATCCGCTCCGGTACGGCTGGCGGGCTGCCGCGGTCAGGGCCGGGGTGCACGCGGTAGCGCTGGCAGGGATCGCGATGCCCTTCGGCCTGATCGCCACGCGCTACTTCCCCCTCCAGCGGTACGCATATCTTGCGTGCCTGCTTTTTGTTGCGGCCGTTATGTTCGCTTCGCTTTCGGCCTGCGCGCTGGCGCCAAGCGCCTGTCATGCGGCCTCGTGCGCCGCGGCGGGGGGTATGCCGCTGGCCGCCTACCTGCTGTGGGAGTTCGGGACGCTTGATCGCGGGGGCGCGGCGGCGCCGGCCGTCGGGCGCGCCGTCTCCGTGCTGCTCGATTATTCTCCGGTCTCCGGCGCGGTGAGGCCGCTGGCCGCGACCGCGCCCCTTGGCGCGTGGAATATACTCGGTCCGCCAGCGGTATATTTGTTTGCCGGGGCGGTTTTCATCCTGGCGCTCCGGCTGGCCGACCATTCACGCGGCCGGCGCAGCCCGGATGCATGGTAGTGTCTGGCCCCCCCTTGAACGCGCTTAGAGCCTACCCAATAAACTTCCTGCCGGACAGTGGGACTCGCTGAGCGTGTCGGAGGTTTTCGGATGGGCTCTTGGCGGCCGACGCTTCAGGGCCGGATGCTACGATCGCCCGGCGTGGAAGTCAGGCGCTGTCATGCGGCGCGACGTGGGGGGCACAATACGGTGGCGTACCCGGATTATCGCCCCACGGTTCTAGCATTGCGTTGCGATATATCGTCTATTAGCATAGTAAGAGGGTTGTGGTGTCATGCACATTGTGGAAAAACGAAAAATCGGGGAAGTCTTTCTGGAAAAAAAGTCACAATACTGGTAGACATATTATCCTTAAGGTATCGGGAGGCGGTTGACTTTCCGCTGGTGGAATCGTTTCGCGCCGGTCACGCGCGAGGGGGAAGGGGATTCGGGGAGGCTGGAGGTTTCGACATGAGAGGCCGACACGTCAGGGCTCTGGTGGGCGGGGTGCTTGGATCGTTGGCGGCGTTTTCGTACGCGCTGGCAACGGCGGAAGGGCAGGGTTCAGGATCGCGTGCGGCAACGATTCCCGGCCACGGGCTGGGCACGCTCGGGACCGTGATGCCTCTGGACTTCCTGACGGCGAACGATCTCGGCTACGTGATCGTCGGTACCAGGTTTACGCGGAAGTTCGACGCCTTCGGAGGCGTCAAGCCGTACTCGTTCCATTACCACAACAGCAACTTCCCGCCGTTCGCGGTCTTGTCGGCGGCCGGGTATATGGTCGGGACGGCCGGGGCCGGATCGGCCGGGAACTATATCTTCAGCATTACCGTTCGCGACACTGCTGGGACGGTCCCGAACGTACACACGAAGGATTTCAGCATCTGGGTGCTGGACGACGCGCCGATCCATCCATGCATCGCTTACGTGGACCTGTACGGCCTGGCCAACCAGGTTAACCTGCCGCGCTATCCGCTGGTCGGCCCCATGCAGTTCCCGCCTTATACCATTCCGCCGCGGGCCATAGACGCTGACTCGAACGGTGTGTACACGGTGGCCGAGGGGGGGATACCACTTGGGCAACCCTATTTCGGGAAACTGGACGGCGTTGGCGGCGAACCGCTCTACGACTACCAGAACGGATTCTACTATAACTGGAGCATAGAGAGCGGCAACCTGCCGTCCGGCCTGAACCTGAGTGAGAACGGTACGGTGTTCGGTGTGGCCTATAAGGCGAATGAGACAGCCACCTTCCTGCCGGCTATGAGTGACAGGAAGGGGACGATCAACGGGAACCCCGTACCGGCGCCCGGGATGACGCTGGTGACGGCTGACAGCGGCGCGATCGGCAACTCGCTGGTGGCGACGGGGTCGGAGGCTTACTTCGAATACGGGCGTAACAACAGGGACTGGTTGTCGTTCAGGGCCTACGCGAACGGGAACGTGGCGAGCAGAAAGGGCGACCTGATCGGCGCGACGATGATATTCCTCTGGGGCGGCGCGTCTTTCGGTCCGTTCCTGGTGGACGACAAGGGGATCGTAAGGGAGGACACGCCGAACGGGACGTTCCTGGCGGCCGTAACCCCGTACACCGGCAGGGTGCGGATATCGGTAAAGCGGGCCAATTTGTCGGCGCTGGTCCGGGATCCGTCCGGCAAGCCCTTCGACGGATCCCAGACGAACGCGGACGATCCGGACGTGGCGACCCACCTCATGATCAGCCGCACGCCGCTGCCCGCCGAGGAGACGCTCACTAACTATGTGAACATGGGCGGCACGACCGTGCTCAATTACGACTATCTGACCAGGTCGCCCGGCAAGGGAAGGCTCAAGTTCAGACTGGCCAGGACGGGCAAGACCCAGGGGGGCGTCTTCCAGATACTGTGGGCCAGGGCTACGGACGGGATCGAAGAGGTCAGCGGCAGGGTGGGTAACCGGTTCATCATCGAGTTCGTCGCGCTGGGCCTGGGCGACACCCGTTTCTCGATCGCCCCGGGATCGGATGTATACCTCGCCCTGATGAACGCCACATACACGCTGCCTTCAAGCATGTTCACGACGACATCCGGCGGCGTGAAGCTGACAGCTCCGACACTCAGCATCAGGTCGCTCAGGATCGGCAACAATGGCAAGGGACGCCTGGTGACCGACTTCATCGCGTCTGAGACGACCGGCCTGCCCCAAGCCCACGACCAGCCGCACTTCACAAGGATGAAGATCGGGTTCGGAATCCAAGCCACGCTTGCCGACGGCACGCCATTCGCTGGCGAGGCGGGAACGGAGCTGTTCGCGACGGGCCGCATCTACAGGATGAAGCGGGAGAAGAACTGAGCGGACCGTCGCGGCCGCGCGCGGCGCCATGCTTTCGAACGCCGCCCCGCAAAGGGGCGGCTTTTTTTTGGCCGGCGGCCGGTGTATCGCCTCTTTCCGGCTCGGGGCGTTTTTTCCCGTGCTCAGGCATCCCGCGTTGTGATATGTATGATGTCCGTCGGGGTTATGCGCGTGCCGCAGTCAGGAGGGGAGAACGGGGGGGGCGGTGAGAGAGGGCTGGCCATGGCATCGAACGCGGAATGGGACCTCAATAAGCTGGTCAGGGAGATGTGGGAATGGTGCAAGGATCCCGAGGTGGTCGAGACCAAGCGGACCAGGCCGATTCAGGAAATACGGGCCTTCCTGGCGCAGAAGACGCACGATGACATTTACCGTCTCGTTTTCCCCCTTCAGTGGCTCGGCATGTGGGAGGGGGCCTATGGGGCGGCGCTCATACTGGGCGGGAAGGACGAAGGATGGGTATCGTTGAACAAAGGGTTGTTGTTTCAGGTCTGGCACATGCGCATCGCCCTGCGCCTGTACGATCTGAATCCCATACCGCCCGAGCGCAAGGTGTTCCCCGTGTCGCAGGCGCAGGCGGCCAACGCGATAGCGCACGCGATAGCGGCAGGGTTCGAGGGAGAGATAGGCTGGCTTGCGGCGAGGATGAAGTCCGGCCTGAAGGACGGTTCTTTCGGCCGCGGGCTGCCAGCCACGCCGCTGGCCCCATATGTGCTTACGCTGCTGGACCTGCTGCGCATGGAGCCGATCGAGGAAACCGCGCTGGGGCCGTACCAGGGGATAATCGAGTCGTGGACGGCCGACCCGGTGACTTTCATGGAGGCGCTCGGCGCGGCGTGCGATTATCACGTATCGAGGTTCCGCGCGGCGGAAGGCGCAACGGAAGAGCCGGAATTCGCCGACTACCCTTATGTCGTGTTTCCGGCGGAGATATCGGCGACGCTGCGGGTGCGGGCGGCGCTCGATATGAGCGCGGCGGCGCCGGATCACCCGCTGCTCAGCCCGCGCTTCACCGATCTGCCGGCCGGGATGCCGCCCATCCGCGACGCCGTCTTCGCGCACCTTGCGCGCGCTGCGAAGGAGGCGTTCCCGGATATTGACGCCGATATTTCCGCGGCCGGGGCAGCGAATGAAGCCGCCACCGGCAACGTGGCCGGTCCCGGCGGTCCGGAAGAAGGGAAGAAGAGGACTGGCAACATAGCCGCGGAGGCTGAAGCGTAGGCGTTTCCCTGCGACCGTCCGGCGCGGGGCGGCGGACTGATAGGGAGGCGGTTGTTCGCCGTCCCTTTGCCCTGGTGCGCTTCATGTGGGAGGGATGTCGTACAGCCGGACGAAGAGGTGTCGAGGCTCCGCACGGAATACCGGTAAACGCATCGGGATCGGGTTTCACATATATCGGGGATCCAGGTCGCCGACATCGCCTCCGGAGGGATGGATCGTCGCATATCCGCACCCGATCCGCCAGTTGGATCCGCCTTCCCAGCCGCGGTCCAGCGGGTCTTGCGCGGGCTTTTACAAAGAGAAAAAGCAGGCGACAGATGTCCGGTTCCGGGAGTCTGAATATTAAAAGCGGCCGGCGGTGGGCGACGATTGGAGGATCCGGGAAAAGAT
>JAOACM010000301.1:0-5479 GCA_026417845.1 Planctomycetota bacterium
CGTTGCAGCAGTCCAGCGCTACCCGGAATCGCCTGGATCGTATGGACGGCACGTCCAGGACGGTCAGTATGTGGCTGACGTGGTGAGCCTCGGCGTCCGGAACGGTCTCGACCCCCCTCAGCTTATCCCAGGGGCACCTGATGAAATCGCCGTTGTAGTATGTGTTAAGGAGGTCGCGCCCCTCCTCCGCATTCAGGTATATCCCGTCAGCCCTGAAGAACTTGAGCGCGTTCCATTCGATCGGATTATGACTGGCCGATATCACGATTCCCCCATCGGCCCTCAGGTGTTCTATCATCATGGTGGCCGTGGGAGTCGCCACGATCCCGACGTCGAGTATGCGGCAACCGGTCGAGAGCAGTCCGCCGAACACGGAGTGCTTGACCATGTCTCCGGAGACTCTGGTGTCGCGTCCCACCACTACGGTGCCGGAGTTCAGATAGGTTCCGAAGGCTTCCCCAAGGCGGCAGAGAAGGCCCGGCGTCAGCGATCGGCCCACTATGCCGCGCACGCCCGATACTGATATCATCAGGTCGCTCATCACGGCCTGGGCGTGCGTGCTGTTCCCTCCCCCGTGCGCGTCTCCGCCCGACACGGCTCGTTCCCCTCTTCCCCTCTTCATCTCTCTCCCTTGTAATTGTTTGCCGTGCCCATATGTTTGGAGCGCAACGGGCAGAGCGGACCCATTTGTAGTAGCGCCATTGCTATCCCGTTCGGACGCGCCACTGCAGATAGTAGCCGCCGCCCGAACGCGGCAAACAATTACCCTCCCTCCGCCCGGCCTTCCCGCGCCCGGAGGAGCCGCCGCCCGCGGCGGCTCCCAGTCTCGCGATTCCCCCGCCGCCCCCGCCCGACCGGCGCGGATTCAGACGTGCGTCTCCTCGAGGAAGCCCTCCAGCTTGCGGCTGCGCACGGGGTGCTGGAGCTTCCTGAGCGCCTTCGCCTCAATCTGCCGCACCCGCTCCCGCGTAACCTTGAAGCGCCGTCCCACCTCCTCGAGCGTATACGTGTACCCATCGCCCAGGCCGTACCGCAGCTTGATTATCTCGCGCTCGCGGTACGTCAACGTCTGCAGGACCTGCTCGATCTTGTCCTTCAGCATCTCATAGGAGGCCACCGAGACCGGCGACTGGGCCGACTTGTCCTCGATGAAGTCCCCGAAATAGCTGTCGTCCGAGTCGCCTATGGGGCGATCCAACGAGGTTGGGTGCTTGCTTATCTTCAGTATCCGCCTGGTCTCGGCTATCGAGAGATTGGCCTCCATCGCCAGCTCCTCGACCGTCGGCTCGCGGTGCAGCACCTGCACAAGCTGCCTGCTTATCTTCCGCAGGCGGCTCATGGTCTCTATCATATGGACCGGTATCCGGATGGTGCGCGCCTGGTCCGCTATCGCGCGGGTTATGGCCTGGCGTATCCACCAGGTCGCGTAGGTCGAGAACTTGTACCCCCGCCTGTACTCGTACTTCTCAACGGCCTTCATCAGCCCGGTGTTGCCTTCCTGTATGAGGTCGAGGAAGGACAGACCCCGGTGCCGATACTTCTTGGCGATGGAGACGACGAGCCGGAGGTTGCCGGCGGACAGCTGCTTCTTGGCCGACTCGTAGGCCTCGTACCTCCGATCCATCTGGAGCACACGCATGTGCAGCTCGTCGGGCTCCTCCGATACTTCCATCACTATCTTCTCGATTTCCTTCTTCAGCCGCTCCGCCCTGCCGGCCGGATCGTCCGTCCCCTCCAGTTCCTTCAGCTCGCGGGTGTACCGCTGGAGCTGTTCGTCGAATTTCCGGAGGCTGTTCATCATGGGCAGGAGGCGTTTGGTGCGTATGCCGAGTTCCTCAAGCAGGCGCGCCGCCGCCAGGCGGTGGCGGTTCAGCGTATCACGGAGGCGCTCACGCTCCTCCGGCGGAGTTTTCGGATCCCTGACCTTCGCGAACATCTCCGAATTGACCGCGAGGATGCGGCGAAGAGTCTCCAGGTGCCCATCCTTGCGCTCAAGCACGTCGTCTCGCTCCAGCCCCTGGCTGGCGTTCGTCTGTACGGCGCGGTCAAACGACAGATCGGGTTTGTTGATGCTCTCGTATATCCGAACGGCATTGCGGATCACGTAGTCGCTCGACAGCACCTTCCGCCGGAACGCGCGATTCATGACCTCTATGGTCTTCGCCAGCCTTATCTCCTCCTCGCGCGTAAGCAGCGGGATGGCGCCCATCTGGGACAGATACATCCGGACGGGGTCGTAAAGCTCGCGCCCCTCGTCCTCGTAGGTTATCGCCTCCTCTTCGTCGCCCAGATCGTCAGCCACCACGACTCCGCGATCCGCCTCGCGGTTCCTGATCTCCGCCTCCTCGCCGATCTCTATGCCGTTGTCCTCCAGCCTTATGAGGACGTGATCTATCTGTTCGGGGGTGGAGATGTCATCGGGCAGAGCGTCGTTCAGTTCTTCGTAGCTCATCGCCCCCGCGTCGCGGAACCGCGCGATTATCTTCTCGACCGCCTCCTCCTGCTTCGGAGAAAGCGCGCCGGACGGTTGAATCTCCCTGCCCTTCGCGGGCGTTCCGACCTGTTCGCTCAACTCTTCGTTCCTCCCCTTCTCCGCTCCGCCGGTCGGTCTCCCTGACGAGGTCTCCCCGACGGTCGGGGCGGTGCAGCTACGCGTCGGCCGGCAATCGCTCAGCCCTGAGCCGTTGCCTTTCCTTCCTCAGGACCGCGGCCTCTTCCTCCAGTCGCGCGGCCTCCATGCCGTCGCCGCCCAGCCTGGCCGCGACGGCGCGCCGCTCAGCCTCCCTGATCCGCGCCTCCAGCCTGAGCTCCAGGACCCGCTTGAGCCGGAAGCGGAATTCTTCATCCTCCGTCATCATCCTCGACCCGACGAATGGTTCGGCCAGCATCTTTATCGCCAGCCGTTGCGCCTCGGAGTCCTCGATCTCCCGCGCCAGCGTGTCGGCGGGGCGGTTTCCGAGGCGCCCGGCCGCATACGCGGCGAGCAACCGATTGCCGATCTCGCGCAGATCGGGCCGGCTGAGCGCCGTCAGGTCCACGCGCGTGGCGGCCCGCTCGACCAGGGGCGGCCGATGGAGCAGCATCTTCAGCAGATCGCGCTCGGCCGCTGCCAGAGTGTCCATGGCCCCCGCGCCCCCGCTCCCGGCACCCCCGGCTGGCGTCGGAAGGCCGGCCGGAACCGGAGCCGACGCCACGGCGGGCGCGGAATCGGCCGACCCCGCCCTGACCTCCGGAAACTTCAAATCCTCCTCCCTCAAACGAAGCCTCTCGGCCACCTGCCTCCGCAGGATATTCCGGCGCAGCGCGTCGCGCGCGCACGCGGCCGTCTCCATCAGATCGCCAGCGACCTCCGCAAGCACCCGGGGACTGGTCAGGTCTTTTCCGGCAATGGCCGCCTCGAACTTGAAATCGAAAAGGTCCTTCGCCTCCTCCAGTGCCTTCCTGAAAGCCTCTACGCCTTCCGACAACAGAAAATCGCAGGGATCCTTTGCCTCCCCCGGTAGCCGCGCCACCTTCGCCGGCACGTCCTCGGCCAGCAACACAGGAAGCGATCTCAGACTGGCTTTCATCCCAGCCTCGTCGCTGTCGGTAAGGAGCACCAGCTCGTCGGCGTACCTGCCAAGCGTCCTTACATGATCCCGCGTCAGCGCCGTCCCCATTATCGCCACCGCGTTCCCCACTCCGAACTGGTGGCACATGATAACATCCGTGTATCCCTCAACGAGGATCGCCCGTCGCGACGAACTTATCGCCGCCCTGGCCTGGGAAAGACCGTATATAATCTTCCCCTTGCTGAAGACAGGCGACTCGCGCGTGTTCAGGTATTTCGGCTCCCCGTCCCCCAGCACCCGCCCTCCGAAACCCAGTATCCGCCCCTGGGCATCCGGAATCGGGAATATCACCCGCTCGCGGAAATAATCGTAAAGCGTCCCGTCGTCGCCCACCCCGGCCAGCCCGGCGCGTTCTATTGCCTTGTCCGGAGCGCCCTTGGACCGCAGATGGTTTACCAGTCCCCCGCCACCTGGCGCGTATCCCAGCCCGAACTTCCTCCAGCTCTCCTCGCTTATCCCGCGCCCCTTCAGGTACTCGCGCGCCCGCCGGCCCGCATCAGATGCCAACTGCTCCCCGAAATATTCGGTGGCGGCGGCATTCAACCGGAAAAGATACTCCTTCCATTCCATCCACTTCCGGTACTCGTCGGCTTCCGCGCCGCCATCCTCCCGCCGGGGAGGCTGTATGTTTGCCCGGCGCCCCAGCGTCTCCAGCGCCTCGCGAAAATCCACCCTGTCTGATTCCATCACGAACGATATGATGTCTCCGCCCTTGCCGCAACCGAAGCAGTGAAAAAACTGACCCTCCTGGTTCACGTTGAACGACGGTGTCTTCTCCCGATGGAACGGGCATAACCCCTTCCAGTTCCTGCCGGAACGCTTCAGCGCCACGCCATAAGACTGAACCACCTCCACGATATCGTTGGCGTCCTTAATGAGTCTCTTATATTCTTCCCATGCCCTGTCCGCCGTCGCCATACTGATCCACCACCTTGCGCCCCTCTTCCGGCACCCTCGCCCAGTATCTGAATCCTCCTCTGGTGGTCCGTCTACTACCCCGCAGACCGAATCCCCCTGACTCCATCTCCTTAATGAGGCGGTGTAATCACCTCCCCCCTGCCCTTAAAACTTACGTTCTCCAGATTAAACGGGGAACCCCAAAAACTTCCGGTTGCTCAGGGGTTGTGCGCGGGATTCTTCACGGTATAGCGGGCGGTGCGACACATCCCAAACCTTCCCCCACACAAAACGTCCTCTCCCCAAGTCGAACAGACTTAAGTATGGCAAAAAAACCATACGTTTCGCATAATGTCAAGAGGTACGCGCATGTTTGCTGGGCATGGCATCGCATCTCATTGTCCAATAATATGTTACGCTCAAAAAATTTCCGGCTCCAAGTAAACTCGACATACACCTTTCTACCTCGCAATCCATTTTATATGGGTTATGAGATATCACATATATGCTATCCGCACGAATCAAAAAACTTGAATCATGTAGATCGCAAGTCCCTTAAAAATAAAGACTTGCGAAAAACCAACCGATCCATCTGTCTCAACTCGTTATCCAAGATCATGTCGTGACACATGTGCCTCAAGGCTTTACTTCGAAATAAGTTACAACACTTCTAGAGGACGTACCACGGCGCCACTACGGATTACTTCTTCCGTGGCTTGCGTTCAGCTGGCCTGGTTGGCGGTACGACTGGCTTCGGATCAGATTTCGCAGGCGTTGTGGCGGGATTAACCGTCGCTGGCTTGCAACACTCTTCTTTTGAAGTCTGAGGCGCTGGAGCGACAGTCTGCTTGAGAGGTGGTGGAGTCGAGGGTTGCCTGGCTGGTTTCGTGCCGGGAGCGACACAATCCGGCATCCAAAGGCACTTGAGCTGATCACAGTCTTTCCTCTTCTCCGTGGAAAAACACGGCGAA
>JAOACM010000301.1:5489-5740 GCA_026417845.1 Planctomycetota bacterium
CCTTTTTCCTTGGCGATCTTCTTGATCTCCTGAAGATCCATAACTTCAAGCCTCCTTTCGAGTTCCATCTCAGGCGCCGTCTTGCCGGATTTGTGAAGGAGTCCGCAGATTAAAAAGTCACCTCCACCTGCCAGCAGGATACCAACCTGACGCCCAAATCCCACCAACCAAACAAGCGTATTTTAACTGCCCTCCTTCACATGTGCAAGGGAAATTTTGGAAAGTTGAGCCGGTTGCGATGCCCTTGGACG
>JAOACM010000302.1 GCA_026417845.1 Planctomycetota bacterium
GGACCAGCATCGCAACCGGCTCCCTCCTCACGCTCTGCATGGCCGGGTTGCACGGCCGCATCATCGCGAGCCGCTCCGGCGCGCCATACATAAGACGTTATGGATGAAAGGGTTGCTGCCATACGGCGGCATAATTGTTCACTGCGTCCCCGATGCGGCCCCTGTCCGCAGTGGCGCGGGAAAGAGATGCTACAAGGATGCAGCTTCGTTGCATAAAGGTCGTAACGCCTTGATGCACAATGGCTCAGATGCGTCGCCCCAGCGATGCCATTTGATCGCAACGTGCTGGTTTTACATGGGGTTGTGACTTTAATTGTACAACAAGGCCGGCAGGCTCCTGACCCACGGTTGAAAGGCGGGCTGGAGGTGGCGGCCTGAGCGGTAGAAGCAGGCGGCATGGAAGTGCGATTGTTCTGAAAGAGATGGGCGCCGAGGCGGTAGCGGAGAACCCCAACAAGGTCAGGGCGCTTGGTCGAGAGCCGGCGGATATCCGCGCGCTCATTCCCTAGGGATCAGCGTTTCCATGAGAGTCTTCCGATCCGCGCCGCGGCTTCCGCCAGCCTCTCTGCTTTGACCGTCAGAGTCGCCCGGATGTAACCCTCGCCGGCCGTACCGAACCCGTTGCCGGGCGTGGTGACGATGTCGGCCTCTTCCAGCAGGCGCGCGCAGGTCCCGGTTGAGCTCCAGCCCTTCGGACACGGTATCCAGCAGTAGAACGTCGCCTCCGGCGGCCGGAAATCCCATCCCGCCTTCTTCAGGCCGGCGACGAACACATCCCGGCGCTCGCGGTACATCTTCGTCATTCCCGGCACGACCTCATCGTACCGGCGCAGCGCCTCCGTCGCTGCCCGCTGTATGGCCGTGAATATGCCCGAATCCACGTTGGTCTTGATCCTGCCAAGCCCCGCCATCAGCTCGGCGCTCCCCACCGCGAACCCGACCCGCCAGCCGGTCATGTTGAAGGTCTTCGACATCGAGTGGAACTCGACGGCCCGCTCCTTCGCGCCGGGGATCTCCAGGATCGAAATGGCCGGGTCCGAGAACGACATCTCCGCATACGCCGCATCCTGGACGATGATCAGATTGTATTTTTCCGCGAACGCCACCGCCTCCCGGAAGAACTCCCGCGTCGCCAGCTTGCCCGTCGGCGAGTTCGGGTAGTTCAGGTACAGTATCTTCGCCCGTGATGCGTCGCGCGGATCTATCTTCCCGAAATCGGGGAAAAAATCGTTCTCCGCCTTCAGGTCCATGTAGACGGGCACCCCGCCGGCGAATATGACCCCGGACCTGTACGGCGGATAGCACGGATCGGGTATCAGCGCCATGTCCCCCGGTTCGATAAAGGCCAGCGGAAAATGCGCTATCGCTTCCTTGGATCCGATGGTCGGGTATACCTCGGAGTCCGGGTCCAGCGAAACGCCGTAGCGCCGCTTCATGAACGCGGCTATCTCCCTGCGGAAGGCCGGGTCTCCATTGTCCAGAGCGTATTGGTGAGTGGCCGGATCTTGCGCCGCCTTCGCCAGCGCTTCGATTATGAAATCCGGCGTCGGAGTGTCCGGGTCACCGACGCCAAGATTTATCACGTCGCGCCCCGCGGCTATCGCAGCCTTCTTCTTTTTGTCTATCTCGGCGAACAGGTACGGCGGAAGCTTCTTCAGTCTGGATGCGATCTCGAACCTCGCCATCTGACCCTCCCCTCGCGGAACGGTTCCTCCCCGGTCGCGGCCCATTATCCGCGCGCCTCGCGATCCCGAAGACCGGATTGAAGCGGCAACTTTAGACGGCCCGGGGCAGGCTGTCAAAGTCAGCCGGGCGGCAGCGAGCCGGTTGCGTTGTCCCCCGACGGGAGGGAAGTTTGCGCGGGCAGCGAGGGGGGCTTACCCCAGCTCTTCAGAGCGGACACGCTCCCAGCCAGACAGCGTTTTTGCGATTTTTCCCCCAAGCGCCGTCGGAGAGCGCAAGAGGTAAGCTCGAGCCGCCCCGTTCGCAACTGCCCGTTGCGTTCCCTCTGATAATGGCACCCGCGGAGCAACAGCGCAACCGCCTCGGCGGCAGCAGGGCGATCCGCGAAGGCTAGGCGTCGAAAATCTGCGCATTCATGGCCCTGCATCCCGCGCGGCCGCGCGGCGGATAGGCAGCCGGATTGCGGTTGCCTGGCGGACGGATACGGAGGGCGATCGTCCCACGCCCTCTCCCCGGGAGGGGAAACGACAAAGACCAGGGACGGGGACAAATCGCCCGCGCCTTGTTATCCCGGGCGCCCTTCCTTCCGCCAAATACCCTTACATCCTCGGCGCGGAACGGAGATCCGCGGTGATAAGCCGGTATTCCGACGGGCTGTGTCCGCAGACCTTCTTGAAGGATTTGCTGAAGACGTACGGATCCGAGTAGCCGCATTCCATGGCGATGTCCGCCAGCTTCCGGTCGGTCGCGATGAGAAGCTGCTGGGCGTAGCGAAGACGGATCCTCTCCAGGAATTTCATCGGCGAGAATCCGGTCGCCTTCCTGAAGACCTGGTGAAACTGCGTGGGCGACAGGAACGCCATCCGCGCCAGCTCGTCACGGTAAATCGGGCGGCCGAAGTTGCGTTTCATGTGTTCGATGACCGCGCGTATGCGGCCCAACCCTTCCAGCCTCTCTATCATCGTTGCGGCCGGCCGGCAGTATGGCGCGAGCAGCCTGAGCAGACGGAAACCGAAAGCGTTGAGTTCAGCGGCCCGTTCAAGCGGGGTTGAGCCGGCCCGCTGGTCCTCGGATTTCACCCACGCCCGGATCATGGCGCCGGCGCGCCTGCCGGCGCCCGCATCGAACAGGAGCGGCACTTCGAAAAGGGAAAAGATATCCAGGCTCTCCAGCAGGAAGTAGTTTACGTGAACCCACTGGCGTACCTCGGTGCGGCTTATCACGTCCACCTTATGCCGAACGCCGGCCGGCAGGACGATCATCCCGCCGTCCCTGGCGATTATTTCCCTGCCGTCTTCCAGGCATATGCGTTCGGCGCCAGTGTGAGCCTGCGAGAGCATAAGCCCCGGCAGTGTCCGCCATCCCGTAGTGTGACCGTCGCGCAGGGGGGCTATTCCGCCAGCCTGGTACTCGAAGCGCAGCGAGCTGCTCAGCATTTCGTAAAACAGGGCGGACATGGCGCATCCTTCCTCTGTCCGTACAGAAAGACATCCTATCCGGACCGGAGGACATTTCAACCGGGCCCCGCGAAGTATAATCTCTGGCTGCGCCGGACGGTCCGCTGCATGAGCGGATCCGACGCCCGATCCCGTGCCGGCGGCAACTGCGGAGCAGGCCCGGGCCGGGGTCCGCATGAGGGAACGTCCGCCGCGGATCGCGTATGGGAGGACAAATCCATGCCGTGCGGGGATGACAGGAAGATCGAAGCTGCAACGAAGCGCGAAGACATGATCTTGAGCCGCGCGCTGAAGGCCCGTTTTTTTTCGTCTCCGTCCGGCCTTCCCGTGTCTTTCAGACTTGACGATGCACCGGTGGCCGGAATCCCCGGGACATGGAAGCCGGCTTTCAGGCGACGGCAGATAGATGCCCGGCTCGTCGAGACCGTGTTCAAGGGCCTGGCGCCCGGCGGCGGGCTGGAAGTCCGAGTCGAATGTCTGGAATACCTCGACTATCCCGTGATCGAATGGACCGCGTGGCTCGCCAACAGGGGCGGGGCCCCCACGCCTGTAATAGGCGACCTGCTAGCGCTGGATGCCGTGTTCGACGGACCGCGTCCCGTCCTGTGGCACTGCAACGGCGATTTCTGCGACGCCGCCAGTTATACGTCGGAAGAGACGCCGCTGCCCGGAGGCGCTTCGCTCAGGTTCGCCCCCGGCAGCGGGCGCTCCTGCGACAGGGCCTTCCCGTATTTCCGGCTCATGTTCGAAGGGCGCGGCCTGTCGCTGGCGGTCGGCTGGCCGGGGCAGTGGGCGGCGTCGTTCGAATCCGCCGGCGGGGGCGTGCGGGTGAAGGCTGGGCAGGAGAGGACGCATCTGCGGCTGATGCCGGGGGAGGAGATCCGCACGCCGAGGATCGCCCTGATGTCGTGGGCCGGCGATTCGATGCGCGCCGCGAACCTCTGGAGGCGATGGTACCGCGACCACCTGCTGCCCCGACCGGACGGCCGGCCGCTCGGACCGCTTCTGGCCGGCTTCTGGAAAGACGAAAATCCGGAGTTCACCGGGGCGACGGAGGAAAACCAGCTTCGATTCATCCCGAAGTGGATGGAGCGGGGTATTCGGCCTGACGTGTGGTGGATAGACGCCGGATGGTACCCCTGTTACTGCGGGAAGGAGGGGCGCCGGAGATGGCGCATGACGGGCACATGGAAGCCCGACCCTGATCGCTTCCCGCGCGGTTTAGGGCCGGTTTCCGAATGCGCGGCGCGGTACGGGGCGAAGCTGCTCGTGTGGTTCGAACCGGAGCGGGTCTGGAAGGGAACCGAGCTCGAACGCGAACATCCCGGCTGGCTCCTCAGCGCCATGTGCGAAACGAACCGTCTGCTGAACCTGGGCAATCAGGATGCCCGGCGGTGGCTGACGGAGCGCGTCTGCGGCCTGATCCGGGATGCCGGAATCGGAATATACCGGCAGGACTTCAACCGGATGGTGGAAATTTACCGGCCGGAATTCAACATCGGCCCGCTCGAATACTGGCGCGGCAACGACGCCCCTGACCGCCAGGGCATGACCGAGAACCTCCACGTCCAGGGTTACCTCCGGTTCTGGGACGAACTGCTCGAACGCAACCCCGGCCTGTGGATAGACTCCTGCGCCTCCGGCGGCCGCCGTAACGACCTGGAGACCACGCGCCGCTCCGTGCCTCTGCACTACAGCGATTACGGCTACGACGAACCGGAGATAAAGCTGTGCTTTCAGGATGTCCTCTTCCAGTGGCTGCCTTATTTCAAGGAGGGATCGCTGAGATCGCGGCCGGATGGAAGCCTGTACGTGAACTCCGGGAGCACATTCCCCTGGCACTGCGGCTTCGGTCCGATGCTCTTCGCGCGGATAGACATTGCCAGAGACGACTACGATTACGGCATGATCCGTAAAATGACAGACATATGGCGCCGCGCGGCAGACCTGATGATCCGCGGCGACTACTATCCGCTCACGCCGTTGCGCAGAAGCCGGGACGCATGGATCGCGCGACAGTTCGACCTTCCTGAGGAGGGGCGGGGGTTCATCCAGGCGATCCGGCTGCCGGAATGCAGGGAAGAGAAGCTGACGATCCGGCCTCTGGCGCTGAGGGCGGAGATCTCATACGTGCTGGAGAATCCCGAGAGCGGAGAGGTCCGGACGCTATCCGGGCAGGAACTGTCCGGCGGCGGTTTCGAGATTGCGCTGCCTCCCGAGGCGGGATGCGTCTGGTTCTATCGCGAGGCGGGACGGTAAGCCCGATGGCCTGGCGGAAAAGGCAAACCTGCCGGGCCATGGCATCCCGCTCCCGCCGGCATGTCCCCGACAGGAAGCGTCGGGCGGGATTCCTCCCGCCCCGAAGCCGCGAGCTACGATGAGAGTCTGTCCGGAAACCTCCGGCCGGATCCCGCGGGACGCCGTGGGGACCCGGGCGTCGGAGGAATTATCGGACGGGTTCTAAGAACCTGTCCGAAAACCTCCGGCGCGCAGCTCATTCGCTCAGCGAGGCCCACTGTCCGGCGGGAAGTTTTTGGATAGGTACTGAATCACACCTCTCCAACCCAGTTCAAGGCATACGCTCAGGCGCTGCGCCGAC
>JAOACM010000303.1 GCA_026417845.1 Planctomycetota bacterium
CATGTGCACCGAGGCGAGCTCCATCTGTTGGAGCGATGTCGTGCCACCGAGGCGCTGGCGCGGCAGTTCGACATGGATGTGGTGGACCTGACCCGCATGAAGATACCCGAGGAAGTGCTGGCCATGGTCCCCGGCACGATGGCGCAGATGTACCGGATCGTTCCGATTTCGTTCGACGACGGGGTGCTCACCATAGCCATGTCCGACCCGCAGAACATCCACGTGCTGGATGAGCTGAGGTTCCTGCTTAACGTTGATGTGCGGGGGGCGGTGGCGAGCGAGAAGGCCATCGCCGACGCGGTCGAGGCGTATTACGGGAGCGAGAAAGAGTCCATAGATTCGCTCGTCAACGAGCTTACCGCGGAAGGCCTGGAAGACATGCCCGAGGACCCCGACAAGATAGACCCCCGGAACATCGAGAAGATGGTGAACGCCCCGCCCGTCGTAAAGCTCCTCAACCTGGTGCTGATGACCGCCATCAACGACAAGGCCAGCGACATACACTTCGAGCCGTTCGAGAACGAGTTCAAGATCCGCTACCGCGTGGACGGGGCGCTTCTGGAGATATCGCCGCCGCCGAAGCAGCTCGCCCTGCCGATCATATCGCGCATCAAGGTGCTGGCGAACATGGACATAGCCGAGCACCGCGTGCCCCAGGACAACCGCATCGAGCTGACGATCCGCAACAATCCGATAGACCTGCGCGTCTCGACCCTGCCTTGCGTCTTCGGGGAATCGGTCGTCATGCGCGTGCTGGACCGCAGCGTGGTATCGCTGGACCTGGAACGCCTCGGCATGCGCGACGAGGAGCTGCAGTTCTTCAAGGATATCGTTCAGCGGCCCAACGGGATAGTGCTGGTGACCGGCCCCACCGGCTCCGGCAAGACGACGACCCTGTATTCCGCCCTCAACGAAGCCAACTCGCCGGAGGTCAAGATCATCACGACGGAGGACCCGGTCGAGTACGACCTCGACGGGATAGTCCAGGTGCCGATCAACGAGGCGATAGGCGTGACCTACGCCAACTGCCTCCGCAGCATACTCCGCCAGGACCCCGATAAGATACTGGTCGGCGAGATCCGCGACAAGGAGACGGCGGAAATAGCGATCGAGGCGAGCCTGACTGGCCACCTGGTCTTCTCGACCCTGCACACGAACGACTCGGCCTCTACGCTCACCCGCCTGCTCGATATGGGCGTCGAACCGTTCCTCATAGCGGCCACCCTGGAGGCGGTGATAGCTCAGCGTCTCGTGCGCGTAATCTGCACGAAATGCAAGGCGCCGTACACCCCGTCGGAGGAGGCCCTGATGGAACTCCAGCTCAAGCCGGAGGACGTCGAGGGCAAGGTGTTCTACTACGGCCGCAAGTGCGAGCACTGCAACAAGACCGGATATAAGGGGCGCAACGCCATATTCGAGATCATGCAGATGGATTCGCGCATGCGCGAGCTCATACTCGCGCGCAAATCCACCGAGGTTCTCCGGGCCGAGGCCATAGCGTCCGGCATGAGGACGCTGCGCGAATCCGGCATCCTGAAGATATTCGACGGCGTGACGACCATCGAGGAGGTCGTCCGGCAGACGCTGGCGTTCGAATAGGCGGGCTTTCCCTGCGCATGAGCGGGGCCTTCCGGGGCGCGCGAACAGGGATCCGGAGACTTGCCGCCCGCGGGCGTGCCGGTTGCGTTGTTGGTCTGCGGGAGCGATTATCAGAGGGAATGCGACACAGACGGTTGCGGGCGATGCGACGCGGGCTTGCCCCCGGTGCTCTCCGAAAGTGCCAGGGTAAAAATCGGGGAGAAACGCAATCCGGCGGGACGTGTTCACTGAAGGACCGGGTAAAGCCCCGCATCGCCAGCGCAAATCTGTCTCTTGCCCGGGGACATCGCAACCGCCCCTCCAGACCTGAAATGGCAGATATGCCCGCTTGCCTTTTGGAGCGCGGGAGGGCATAATCTGTCAAGGGGCGTTGGAGAGGCGTTTCTTCGATATCCGGCGGGGCGGCTGGGCGCGTTCCCGGGCGGCCGGAGCGGTCCTCGGGCGGGTTTACGGGGGAGTCCGAACCATGCCGACGTATGTCTTCGATGCCCTGGATGCCCAGGGGAAGGAGATACGGAGCGAGATCGAGGCGAGCAGCGAGAGGGAGGCCCAGGAAAAGATCCGCGCGATGAAGTGCTATCCGACGCGGATAACCGCCAAGGCCGGCGGCCCGACTGCCCCGGCGGCGCAGAAACAGCAATCGGGGAAGCAGGGACCGGCGAAAGGCGGCGGCCCGGCGGCCGGCGCAGCGCCGATGCCGGCCGGCGTACCGCTCGCCATCCAGCGCAAAAAGTCCTTCTCTCTGTCCTTCCGCGTCAGCCGCAAGCAGCTTACCCAGTTCACCCGCCAGTTCGCCACCCTGGTCAACGCCGGCCTGCCGCTGGTCAAGGGACTGGATGTGCTTCAGAACCAGTTCCGCCCGGGCCTGATGAAAGAGACGATCGTGGATGTCCGCGAGGACGTCGAGGGCGGCTCGGCCCTGTCCGACGCGCTTGCCAAGCATCCCCGCGTATTCGACAGACTCTACGTAAGCATGGTGAAGGCGGGCGAGGCCGGCGGCGTCCTCGATACGATCCTCAACCGCTTGGCCGATTACATGGAAAAGGAGCAGCGCCTCCGCTCGAAGATCATAGGCGCCATGGTCTATCCGGCGGCGGTTATAACCATAGCCGCCGGCATCCTCGCGCTGATAATGATCTACATAATCCCGAAGTTCCAGGATATGTTCAAGGAGATGAACATCCCCGGCGGTCTGCCGGCGCCCACCAAACTGCTGCTGGCGATAGCCACCACGATGAAGGACTTCTGGTATCTGATAGTCTTCCTCCCGGTCATCATCTACGCGCTCGTCAAGATAATCGGCATGAATCCCAGAGGGCGGTACATCATAGACCTCGTGAAACTCAAGGCCCCCGTATTCGGAATAATCATCAGCAAATCGTCCATCAGCCGTTTCTGCAGGACCCTGGGCACGCTGCTCCAGTCGGGCGTCCCGATCATAGACGCCCTGGGCATCATCAAGAACACCACCGGCAACGCCGTGGTGACGAAGGCGGTCGAAGGCGTCCACAGCTCGATACGCGAGGGCGACAACATAGCCGATCCGCTCAGGCACAGCGGCGTCTTCGACGACCTGGTGGTCAACATGATCAAGGTAGGCGAGGAGACGGGCGAGGTGGACAAGATGCTCATCAAGATCGCCGATACCTACGACAGTGAGGTTGATGCGCTGGTCGGCGGGCTGATGAGCCTGCTTGAACCGATCCTCATCGTCGGCCTCGGCGTCACGGTCGGTTTCATCGTCGTATCTCTGTTTCTGCCCCTGATCACCATCATGGAGAAGCTCAAGTAACGGGCGGGGCGGACGCCGGCCCGCGCCGGGCCTTTCGCGCGACGCGGGGAGTCCTCCCTTGGAGGGCGGGGAAATGCAGGTGACCAGGGCTGTGGACTACGGCATCAGGGCCCTGCTCGTCATGGCATCCTCCGGCGACGGACGCCGTTTCTACCTGAACGAACTGGCCGAGGGGGCCGAGGTTCCGCGGAACTACCTGGTGAAGATTCTGAAGGCGCTCAGCCACGCCGGGCTGGTTTCCTCGTTCCGGGGCGTATGGGGCGGCTTCGCCCTGGCCAGGGACCCGGAGGATATATCCCTGAGGGACATCATCGAGGCCGTGGACGGCCCGATAGGGATCGTCCCCTGCCTGACCGGCTCGAACGGATGTCCGCGCCGGCCGGCCTGCGCCGCGCATGAGACGTTCAGAGCGATCCGCGAAAAACTGCTCGCCGAAATGGGATCGCACTCCCTGGCCGAACTGGCCCGCCGGGAGGCTGGCATCCGCGCCGACGCACAGCCCAGATCTGCAGCAAAGTACGGAGCGGCCGGCGCCCCCATCGCCCGCCAGGCATCAATGGGGACCTGAAACCGGCGCGCGGACAATCCTCGGCGAACGCACATCGTTTGAGGCTTTCCCGGAGCCGCGCTTCTGCCGGGCGGACCGCATTCCTGGCGCCCTTGCAGCGTCCCCTGAGCGCCCGGTAATGGGCATTTTCCGCAAATTGTTTGCCGTCCATATATGAGGTAAATGGGCGCGGAGCGTATATGTGGCAGCGCTATTGTTGCCCCGCTCAAGCACACCGCTACAGGCAGCGAACCCTCGCGGATCCCGGTAAGAGCCCATCCGGAAACCTCCCGGCGGGAGCTGGTTGCGCTGTTGGTTCGCAGGGGTGGCTGTCAGAGAAGGCACAACGAACGGGGCGCGGAAGAGGTTTGCCTCCGGCCCTCTCCGAAAGCCGCTTGGGGTAAAAATCGCGGGAAATGCCCCCCGGCGGCATCGGAGCGCTCTCTGAAGAGATGGGGCAGGCCTCCTCGCCGCCCGCGCCAATCTCTCTCCTTTCCGGGGGACATCGCAACCGGCTCTCCCGGCGGAAAGGCGGCCGGCCCCGATCCATAAGCTCCGCACCAGACCTCCGGATGGATCCGGGGTGGACGCGGCGGAAACACTGGGCGCCGCAGCGCCACGCAACCGGGATCGCAAGCTGTAAGTTTCGCGGAACAGGTTTTCGGGCAGGCTCTAAACAATTACCATGTTTCCGGCGGGCAACGTTACCTGCCCGCGGGGGTTGCCGGAGGCGCCGGATCCGAGGGGGCGGGAGGACCCGATGGAGGCATCGCGGTTTGCATCCGGGACCGGCGGCCGGCAAAGGGCGAGGCGATAAGCCCGCCCAAACCGGCGGCCAGCGCCAGCAGGCCGGCCAGCCAGCCCAGGACAGGCACAATTGAGACCGCGCACAGGATCCCGCCTCCGACAAGGATGCTCCAGACCGGCATGTCGCCCTTTGGACTGTTTACGGCGAAAAGCAGCCATTTCCCCAGGGCCATCGAGACCGCCACGAGCGCGCACCAGAGGGCCAGGATCCAGAGGGCGACCCAGACCACGTTCAGAAGGGGCACGTGCTTTATCGCGGCCAGAACGACGACCGCGACGATCGAGGCGGCGACGCCTAGCAGGATGCAGCGCAGCGGGCCGCTTTCGACCGTCCCGGAGACCTTCATGAAGACCGAGGGACGGAGAGAGGCGGCGAGCATCCCGGCCGATATCGCGCCGGCGAACGCCGCGGCGAAGCAAAGGACGTAAATCAGAACAGCCCCGAGGACGGCGAAGGTCACTATGCACTTCTGATAAGTACTCGGCCATTCGTCGGCAAAGGCCGCAACCGGGACGGCTGCCGCTGCGAGGGCTGCCGCAGCCGCTGCTCTTCTCGACCAGGCCTGATATTCCATTGCGTCCGCTCTCCCCTCTCATCCGCGGGCCCGGCCGGCGCGGGCCGCGTCATGACGCGCGAAGGCAAGGGCGGCGAGGGCGGCGGCGAGGGCGGCCAGCGGGGCCGAGTGCGCGGTCAGGATGCCGAGCGAATCGTCGCATCTCCGGGCGGCGAGTGCCGCGGCGGATTCGATCCCGGCCGACAGGATCGTTGCGACAGCGGAGACCGACTTTGCGGTCAGGTCGCAGACTGCCGCGGCCGCTCCAGCGGCAAGGTTCAACGTCACATCGAGCGGGATCGCGTTCATCAGTATTGCCGATGCGGCCATTGCCGCCAGCAGCGCCGCAGGCTTCCAGAAGGCCGGTCCTCCGCAGGAATCGGCCGCCCTCGCCATGACCGACGCGGCGAACGATTCGCCCGGCGATTCCAAGC
>JAOACM010000304.1 GCA_026417845.1 Planctomycetota bacterium
AGGACGCCGCAGGACGGTGCGCGGAAGAAAACCGGGAAGCGCGCCGATCGGGGGGCGGAGGGGAGAGACAACCTTGGCTGCTTGCATCGAGAGACTGCAGGTCGGGCCGCTCGGGACCAACTGCTACATCGTCCGGAGGGAAGGGCATCGAAACTGCGCCGTGGTTGATCCCGGCGGGGACGCGGCCGGCATAATATCGGCGATCCGCGCCGGGGCGGCCGGGCTGGATGCAATTCTCATCACCCACTGCCACGCCGACCACATCGCGGCCGTCGAAGACCTGAAGCGCGAGTTTCCCGGCGCGGCGATCTGCGCGCCGGCGGCGGAGGCCGATTGGCTCCAGCGGCCTACGCTCAATCTTTCGTATTTTCTGGGCTTCCCGGTAAAGGCGCCGCATCCGGATCGCCTTGTGAACGACGGAGATAAAATAGCGGGCGGCGGGATCGAATTTGAGGCTATCCTCTGTCCGGGCCACTCGCCCGGGAGCATCTGCTATCTCGACCGCTCAGATGGGATAATGTTCGCCGGCGACGTGCTTTTCGCCGGCAGCATCGGACGCGGCGATCTTCCGGGCGGCGACGAGGGACAGCTTATCGAAAACATCAGGCTCAGGATTTTATCGCTCGACCCGGCGATCCGCATCCTGCCCGGCCATGGGCCGGAAACTTCCATCGGAGAAGAGATGGCCTCGAATCCTTTCCTGACCTGACCCGGTTCTCTCTGAAGAGCCGGGGCAGGCCCCCCCCTGCCCGCGCCAGTTCCCCTCCAGTCCGGGAACAGCGCAACCGGCTCTTCCGTCCCGATGGAACGGTTGCTCTCATCCATCCCTGTCGCGGGCGGGGGCATGAGTTTCGCCGGCGAGATACCGTCCCGGGATGGTCTCCAGAACCGGCGGAATTTCCTTGCGGCTGCGCTTCCTCGTGATGACCAGGCGCATAAGCAGCCTGGAAGCCTCCCTGCCGAGCGCGCGGGCGTCGTACCTCATCCCGCTCATCCCGCGGCCGTCCTCCATCGCGCCGTGCCCGAATACGGAGAAGTCCGAGCCGACCTTCCTGCCGCACCCGGCGATCAGGCCCGCCCACTCTTCCGGACCGGAGGCGATCGGCAGGACCAGACCCTGGAGGCGCCTTTCGCGATCCGCCTTCAGGATTTCCGCCAGCCGCGGCGCAGTCTGGCCGAATATGTTCCCGCGCTCCGCCACGTGGACGGTCGCCGGTTCCTCCCCGCCGCCGCGCATCCACGCCTCGCGGAACCCGGCCCAGCGGACGTCCCACGCCTGATCGCGCCTCTCGGCGGGTTTGGCCGGGTCTTCCAGGACGGCCGCCACGCGGCGCAGGCCGAGTGCCAGCATCTTGCGCGCCAGGTGCGCCCCGCCGCGGGCGTTGTCGAAGGTCACCGAATTCACGCCGGACTGGCGCGCGTCGAAATCCACGCTCACCGCCGCGGCCTTTATCCGGCGCGCCACCTCGTAGACCGGCTCCGGCTGCCGTCCCAGCAGCAGCACTCCCCGCACGTCGCCGGTCGCCATGTGGCTCTCCAGCCTTTCCCCCAGCGTCCGCATGACGTTCAGGTCCAGGAAGGAAAGCACGATGTCGTGGCGCAGCGGATAGAAATAATCGTGGACGCCGTACAGCACCCGCATCCAGAAAGGATCGGCCAGGGGATACTGGTAATGGAGCTTGGCGTTGAGCAGGACGATCCTGGCCCCGCCGAAGGCGATGCGGCGCCGTGCCCAGCCTCCGGTAGACACCACCCCACGGTGCGGCAGGCGCAGGACGTCACCGCGCCGTTCGAGCAGCCTGATGGCCGCACGGATCGTGCCGCGGCTGACGCCGAGCTCGCGCGCCATGGCGCATTCGGCCGGCAGCCTGGCTCCTATCGGTCTCGGCGCGGCGTACCTTTCGGATATGGCGCCGGCGATCCTTTCGGCAAGTACGGGAGGTCTGCCTACGCTCCTGGGCATACCGCCAAGTTCCAGCGATGCGGCGCCGGCCGGAGGGGTCGCCCGCGGTCCGGTCCCCGCCGGGCCCCGGCTATTGGCCGTACCTGGCCCTGTTTTTCTCCCACCACTCCTCCCACTGCCTGACGGCCTGCTCGCGCTCTTCCTCCGTCCCCTTCGCCTTGAAAGCGATGAACTGGCGGGTCAGCACCATGAGCGAGTTGCTTGCCAGCCCGCGTATCCGCGGGTCCGGGTCCCGGAGGAAACGTATGAAGTACGGGATGGCGATCGGGTCCTTCAGGTTGGCCAGCGCTTCGATGACCGGCGCCACCGCCCCGAAACTGGGATCGTCCAGCAGCGCCACCAGGTCCTTCGCGTAGGCGGTGCCGCCCAGTTTTCCGATGGCCTCCACGCACGCGAACCGGACCGCCCCCACCGGGTCGCGCGTGTGGCGGACCAGAGACGGGAGCGCAGCCTGTTCGCCCAGGTTTCCCAGGTCTTCGGCCGCGTCGCGCCGGATCTCCCATACGGGATGTTCCAGATCCAGCAAGAGCGCGGTAACGCGCTGGGCCTGATCCTGACCGGGGCTCTCCGCGTTACCCGCGACCGTTTCGCTGGCCGTCGCGTCGTCAGGCATCTGTCCACGACCTCCCGATGCGAACCGCTTCTGCGGCGGCCGCGCGCCGTCCCCCGGTTCCCGCGCCGCATTTCCGGTTCCGCCCCGACCTGCCCCGGTCCGGGACGCCGGGTGGCGGGCAATTCCCGACCTGCCGCCTTCCCCGCCGCATCATCCGTTCCGGCTTGCGGCACCGGGACCGCGGATCCCCGGCGAATCGCGGCTCAGGCCCGCTGCCCGCATTCTTTAAAGCCTGTCCAGAAACTCCTGCGACGGCCAGGGTTTTCGCATCGGAGCGCCGGATCCGGCCGGAGGTTTTTGGATAAGCTCCAGGACCGCCATGCTGCTGCGCCCCATATATGGGCACGGCAACAATTACGCGCGACGGGAGGTAACAGAGCGCTGATGGCGCGGCTTCGGCGCCGCAGAACATCCTGCTGCCGGGCTGGGGCATCCGTCCCGCGTGGCCTGGCCGCCGGAAGGAATCCGGCGGCCTGCGACGCTCAGGATGTCCTGTCTTTCAACCACCTGATAAGCCGCCGCATCCCATCCTCGAAGGTGAAGGCCGGTTCGTAGCCCAGGATCTCCCTCGCGCGGGTCAGGTCAGCCAGCGTATGGCGCGCGTCACCTTCGCGAGGAGGGGCGAATTCGGGTTCGAGGGACGTTCCGAGGGACCGGTTAATCTCCGCGACCAGGTCCAGTATGGATATCCGCTTCCCGGTACCGACGTTGCAGACGGCCCCGCCGAGCGGTTTTTCAGATTTCAGCGCAAGCAGGTTTGCGCGGACCACATCGCCGACGTAGACGAAGTCGCGCGTCTGCAGTCCGTCGCCGAATATTACGGGGCGCTTTCCCCCCATCATGCGGTCCAGAAATATCGAGATGACGCCCGAATAAGGGCTGGCCGGATCCTGGCGCGGCCCGAAGACATTAAAGTAGCGCAGGGATATCCCGTCGAGGCCTCTGCACCTGGCGAACGCCCTTATGTATCCCTCGCACGCGGCCTTGCTCGCGGCGTAGGGGCTGAGCGGTCTGGCAGGCAGGTCTTCGTGGCTGGGGAAGGTCACGGTATCGCCGTAGACGCTGGAGGACGCCGCGAAGGTCACGCGCCTGACACGGGCCTTCACGCATGCCTCCAGCAGCAGGAGCGTCGCCACCTCGCCGGCCCGCTGCGTAGCTGCCGGGTTCTTCACGGAATACGGCACGCTCGGTATGGCCGCCTCGTGCAGGACCCAGTCCATGTCCTCGCAGGCGCGCCCGGCCACCTCGGGTTCGGACATGTCCCCTTCCAGCAGTTCTATCCGTCCGGCGACGGCGGCGAGGTTTTCCCTTCTGCCGGAGCTGAAATCGTCAACGACGCGGACCGCACATCCTTCCTCCAGCAGCGCCTCAACCAGGTGCGACCCGATGAATCCAGCCCCTCCCGTGACGAGCGCATTTCCGCGCAGCCTTTTTTCCACTTCCGCAACCCTCCGTTCCTTCGGCTGATCCCTGCGACGCGCCTCCCGTCCGGGGGCCCGGGGGCGGCGGACCGGAGCTCCCCATTTGGGCGATGGCTGGCAGCCGTCCAGCCCGGTCGCCCGCATACCCGGATGGCGCGCCGCTGCCCCGTATCCGGCCGGGCCTTCCCCGAACGCGGATTAAGCCCGACCGGCGGCGAATCGGGAACCGGCCGCCGGCAGAGTCTACGGCGCCCGGCCTCCGATTCGGCGATCCGCGAAGACCGGCCGCCAACAGGGCCATCCCCCGACGCGCTCCCATCGTGGATATCGCCGGCCGGAATTGTACGCCTGAGCGTTTTTTTTCCAAACCTCCACGCGCCGGATTGCGCTGCCGTAATTGTTTGCCGTGTCCACATGTGGGGTCGCAGCGGACAGAGCGGCCCCATTTGTAGCGGCGCTATTGTTGTCCCGTTCGGGCGCACCACAAAATAACAGCCGCCCCCTGATCGCGGCAAACAATTACGCTGGATGTCCAGGCCCGCGCATTTCCCGGCTCGGCCAGTCAGCGGGAGGTCCGCGCGCGGAGTACCGCGGGGCGGCAAAGTTCTTGAAGGGGCGCAAGCCGGCATATATCGTTCAGTTGCGCAGCCCTCGAAACCGGCAGGCGTTCCATCGCGGGAGAAGCTGCCGGGGACGGCCAAGCCTTGCCGGCCCCTTGGGCACTGAGGAAGAAGGCCGGATCGCTCCGCGGAACCCCGGATCGGCCTGGCGCGGGCCGCGACGGGCAGTGAGTCGCAACGCCGGCAGCTCCAGATCCGGCCGGAGGCCGGGGAACGGATCCGGGCGGCCAATCCCCGCCGGATCCCCGGAAGGATGGGAACGGCCTCCGGGCAGACGCTCCACACAGTGGCACTGCGCTGAAAAGTTGCGAGGAGAATTCGAAGTCGCAACCGGGACAGATTATTATACTATAATAATACAAAGGTACGGGAAGCTTCGAGGCGGGGGGAAAGAAAAATGGGGCAGGCTTCGGCATGGCGGAACGTCGCGCTGCTCGCCGCGGCCGTGGCGATCTGCGGGGGCGCCCTGGTCTGGCGTGCCGCCCGTTCGGGAGGCGGCCGGCCCTCCGGACCTGAGCGCGTGGCCGCCACGTCCGCTGCCGGGGGCAGCGCCGGAGTCGCGGCCGATGGAGGCAAGGAGGCTGGGACCGCGAAGGGGACGCCAGCTGCCGCCTCGCTGCCGGACGGCCTGTATGTCGTCCCGGAGGGCGGGGATGTTCCTCCCGGCATTCCGTCCGCCGCGGTGTTCAGGCGCATCCAGGATGCCGTGAACGCCGCCCGGCCGGGGTCCGTGATACATCTGACGAAGGGGATATACCGTGAGGCCATCGTTTTCCGGAAATCCGGACAGCCGGGCAGGCCCATAACGATCGAAGGGGAGACGGAGACCGTGCTCGACCCGTCATTTCCCGAGCCGGCCGATGCGGAGTGGACGCCGGCATCCGAGGTTGCGAGCGGCGTCTACAAGCGTGCCCTCCCGGAAAGGCCCGGACTGCTGGCCTTGGAAGGCAAATACATCCTGAGGCTATCTCCCGAGGCGATGGAAGGCGACGCATTCAAGGCACCGGGCATGGGGGCCGAACTGCTCGCTAAAGCTCCCCTCGGTGACCCCGCTTCCGGCGGCCCGGAGGCGGTCTGGGGCTGGCGCGACGGCTTCGTCTATATC
>JAOACM010000029.1 GCA_026417845.1 Planctomycetota bacterium
CGCAGAACATGCTCATTGGCCAGTCGCTGCGCCTATCGTTCGCCGGCTATCTGTTCGACGCCGGCATCCCATCCGCGCTTGGCCTGGCGGCGGCGTGGTGGATCATAAAGATTCAGTTCAAGGGGAGATGGGAAAAGGATACCCCGCCCCCGGCGGTGACAGCCCCGACATTCGACAGATGGCAGAGCATGAAAGGGCTGCTGGTCATAACGGTGTTGGTGGTGGCATTTCTCGCCGCGCCGTGGCCGCGAGACATGCTGGCGTTGCTGGCGGCCGGGATACTCCTGTGCAGCCGCAGGATGGCCTCCCGCGAAATCCTCGGACTGGTGGACTGGCAGCTCCTTGTGCTCTTCGTGGGACTTTTCGTAGTCAACGGAGCATTCCGCGCGTCGGGCATGCTGGACGCCGCCGCTTCCCGTCTGACTGCCGCCGGTATTCCTCTCGAATCCCCCGCGTGGCTTTTCGCCCTGAGCGCGATCCTGTCGAACATCGTGTCGAACGTGCCCGCAACGATGCTCCTCCTGCCGTTCGCCACCCACCCGATGTCGGGCGCCGTACTGGCCCTGTCCAGCACGCTTGCCGGCAACCTCATCATAGTCGGCAGCATCGCCAATATCATCGTTGTGGATCAGGCAGCCAGGTACGGCGTACGCATATCGTGGTCTGAACACGCCAGGACAGGCATTCCAGTTACGCTGGCCACCCTCGCCATCGCCGCCGCCTGGCTGTGGCTGATGCCGGCGCTGTGCGGGGTGTAATTGCCTGCCGCCACGGCGCAGAACGATAGTCGTTTGCCGTCTCATGTGTTGGGACACGGGAGGCAGAGAATAATCCATTTGCGCCGGCACCATTGTTGTCCCGCTCGATGCCACCACCATATCTTGTCTGAAAACATCAGGCGCGGAGCTCAGTGCCTGTCCAAAAACTCCCTGCTGAGCAGCAGGGCAACTGTTTGCCGTGGCCGGTTGTGCGCGCAGCGGCTGGGCATATCCGCTGTTATGGCGCCATTATCATGCTGTTCGGGCGCGTCACTACAAACAGCGGCGCAGCCTGAACGCAGTAAACAACTACGCAAGCCCGGCTGAGCGTATAAGCTGCCGGCCGGAAGTTTTCGGATACATTATGGCTCGAGGCCGGCCGCTTTTCCCGGGGGGCTGGATGGTATCTTAGAACCGGGCGAACGAAGGCGGTCGGGCTTACAGTTCCAGAATCCGCATCTGCGGCCATACACCCGCGACGGGGAACGCCGCCAAAATTTGCTTGAGCGAATGGATGCCTCATGTATAGTTCCCCCTCCGCGCCGGGATGAAGAGGAGGGGCCGGGTCGCACGGCGGACAGGCGTGTCGCGGCGGAGGGAACATGGGAGTCAGGATCCGACTTCAGAGGCAGGGACGGTGCAACCGCCCGTATTTCCGCATCGTGGTGACGGACGCGAGAGTCAAGCAGAAGGGGAAATGCCTGGAAATTGTCGGCTATCACGATCCGCTCGCCAAGACGGAGGATGTCGGCACGAAGGTAGACCTGGATAAGGTCCGGAGGTGGATATCGGTCGGGGCGCAGTGTTCGAAACCCGTGGCCGATATTCTGCGGCGGAAAGGGTTCATCCTGCCGGCCAGGTCCCGCTCGTCGAAGAAAAAGAAACCTGAGACGGCCGGAACGGCAGGGGGGAAGGAGGGCGCACCGGCGGGTTCCGGGACGAAATGAGCGGGACCCGGCGCTGCGCCGGCCGGGGTTGAAACGCCCGGCGTGCGCACATCGGACTTGGTGCCTGTCCATAAACCCCGGAATGGGCTTGGGTGGGATGCTGCGCAAGTCCTGACCGTCGCGGGAGTTTCTGGATAGGCTCTCGTGATGCGCATAGACATACTGACTATCTTCCCCCGGATGTTCGCCGGCGTGCTCGGCGAATCCATCCTGCGGATCGCGGCGGAGAAGGGAATCGTCGAGTATCACCTGACCGACATCCGGGACTACACGACGGACCGCCACAGATCGGTGGACGATCGGCCCTACGGCGGCGGACCGGGCATGGTGATGAAGGTCGAGCCGGTGGTCAGGGCGGTGCGCGACGTCCGGGCCAGGGCATCCCCGGAGGGACGGCTCATCCTGCTGACTCCGCAGGGCGAGACCTTCCGGCAGGCCAGAGCTCGCGAGCTGGCGAGGGAGAAAAGGCTGATACTGATCGCCGGCCACTATGAGGGGTTCGACGAGCGGATACTGGAAATACTGAAACCCGAGGAGATTTCAATCGGCGACTACATCCTGACCGGCGGAGAGATTCCCGCAATGGCGGTCGTGGACGCGGTCGTAAGGCTGATACCGGGAGTGCTTGGATCGGACGAATCGGCCGGGTCCGAGTCGTTCTCCAGCGGGCTGCTGGAATACCCGCAGTATACCAGGCCGGCGGAGTTCGAGGGGCACGCCGTGCCGGAGGTCTTGCTGTCGGGGGACCACGAGGAGATACGGCGGTGGCGGCTGGAGCAGGCCGAGAAGAGGACGAAGACCCGCAGGCCGGACCTCTGGCGTTCCCGGGCTGGCGGGAAGGAAGCGAAGGGATACGACGATGAGCCATCGGCTGGTGCATGAGGCGGCGAGGGGGTGCCTGAAGCCTGACCGGGGGGATTTCGCGGTCGGAGACACCGTGGACGTTCACGTCCGCATAGTCGAAGGAGAGAAGGAGCGCATACAGATATTCCGCGGGATCGTCATCGGGCGGAAAGGATCGGGGGTGAACGAATCGTTCACGGTGCGAAGGCTCGTTGCGGGCGAAGGCGTGGAGCGCGTGTTTCCGCTGCACAGTCCGGCGATCGAGAAGATAGTGGTCAAGAAGCGTGGCAAGGTCCGCCGGGCGAAGCTTTATTATCTGAGAGAAAGGACCGGCAAGGCGACAAAGGTGGCCGAACAGCGGCTGGGAGGCAGGAAGGCGGACATCGTGGCCGACCTTGCCGCCACCGATCAGCACCGCGACCAGGCGCGACCGGAAGAGGAGGAGGGAAAATCTCCGCCGGCGGAGGCGGGGAAGGAGAAACCCGCGGGCGGCGTCGAAAAGAAGGTGTAGCGGACGCGCGCGTAATTGTTTGCCGGGCCCATATGGCTGTTGGCGCAGCGTCTGAGCATATCTGTTCGGAGCCTATCCGGAAATCCTGGGCGCAGAGCTTACGGCTTGAGGCTGGCTGCCCTCCCCGGCGGGAGGTCTCTGGATGGGATCCTAAAGCCTTATCTGAAAACCTCCCGCACAGCTTATGCGCTCAGTGTTCCCCCACCGCCCGGCGGGGGAGTTTCCGGATGGGTTCTTATTGGGGCGTCATTGTTGTCCCATTCGGGCGCACTGCTGCTACAGATGGCAGCGCGACCTGAATGCGGCAAGCGGGTACGGACGCGCGACATGCCGAGCCTGGAGGTCCGCCTGGCGTCGTGAGGCGCGGGACAGGTAACGGCCTGGCGGTCCGGAAGGTCGGATATGGCCGACGAAGATGCCCATCAGCCTGCCCCGTCCGGCGCCTCGTCCGTTCCTCCGCCGGCCACTCCGCTCTGGGAAGACATCTTCCTGATGCTTGCAGCCGTGGCCTTCATGTTGGGTGTCGCCGCGGGCTGGCTCCCGGGAGGATCGCCTTCTAACGGGGCGATGGCGGATGGATTGCTCGACGTCCGTTATATCCCCGGCGCATTCCTTGCCGCTGCCCTTGTGATCCTGCTGTTCCGCCGCATTCGACGGTTCAGGAGATTGCGCGGCGAAGAGCCTCAGCACCCTGGGGATTCCAGCGCGGTTCCACGCGCGGGTCGTGATAAAACGGCTTCGTAACCAGGGAACGTCCGCCGCGTCCGCTTTTTCCCCGCCCCCTTTTGATCCCTGGGCATCCGGACCCGACGGGGTGCATGGCCATGACTGCGGGGGCAATTGTTTGCCGTCCCGTGTGTCGGGGGTATGGCGGGCGGAGCGTAATTTGTGATGGCGCTACTGGTTATCCCGATCGAGCGCACCGCCATAATGCGGCGGGCGCTGCCTGAATGCGGCAAACAATTACCTGCGGGGTACGGGATGGGGGGGGCCGCAGGCCCGATCCGCCTTCGTCTGCCCGGCTCGAAAGGCGCGGACCGGTTGCACATGGGGGACATCTCGCGCGGGCCGCTTCAAGGCTCTGCGTTCATGGCAATGCGCCTGACCCGACGTCCGGAATAGGCTTGCATCTGGTTCCGGCGGCGGATAATTAGCTGGGGAGAACAATTCCTCCACAGGGAGGGGATCTCCGGTGGCGGGTTTGCGCCGGCATCGCTTCCGGAACCTCCGGAGGAACCTGCCGCGGGCGCGCGACCCGTCTGGCGGGGAGGAGCGGTATCGCGGCCGACAGGTTGCGGTACCGTGTATCGCGCGGGGACTCAATATATGTCCTGGCCCGGGCAGATACCGGCGTCGGATCCCGCGATCGGATCCCAGTTCCCCGTGTTGAGGAGTCTGGGCGGGGAATCGGAAGGATACGTCCTGGCGCGGCCGGTGAACCTGCTCGGATCGGGAAACCATTGCGACATAGTGGCTGGAGAGGCGGGGGTTGCGCGCGAGCACGCGATGCTCGCCCGCAGGCATGACAGGACGTATATCGTCAACCTGGGCGAGATCAAGACCCTCCTCGTGAACGGCCGTCCCGTCCGTTATGCGGCGCTTTCCGACAGGGACGTGATTCAGGTCGGAGACGCGCGGTTCGTTTACCTGGCTGCCGCCCCGATGCCGCGCGGCGAGGCGCCCATCGCCGCGGAGAGGCCGGTCGCTGCGGCAGTGGAAATGCCGGCCGGCCCTGTCGTTCCGGTGGCGGCATCCGACCGTGGCCACGGATTGCCTGGCGTCGCTACGCCCGTTGCGCCTCCCATCCCGGTCCCTCCCGCGGCTTCAGCGCTCCCCTCCCGTCCGGCTCCCGCCCCCCCCGCACCGGGACATGGGGTCGCCCCCGGCCCGGCGCCAGCAGCGCCTTCCGTGCCGCCGTCCTCGAGCGGAGGTCCCGGCGGATTGGCCGGCGGCAGGTCGGAAGTCTCGAACGTAGCCGATACGACTATCCTCAAATCGAGGCATACGACACCCACTCCTCCGTCGCCGGAGGGAAGCGGCAGTCCGGTTTCCGCCGCAGCCATATTGGGGCGGGCGGAAAGTGCGGCGCCGCCCAGGCTGGAAAACCTGTTGACCCCTGCGCCCAGCCTCGTTCCTCAAGCGGCCCCTCCTGTACAGTCGCCTCCTTCTTCCCCGCCGCCCGAACCGTCGCCGTCGGAGACAAAGACGACCCAGGACGAGACCGGATCCAAGGAGGAAAGTCCTCCGTTGACGTGGGAGGAAATCCTCCGGCGGGCCGTGGCCGCCAAGTCGGCCGGCGAGCGGGCGGAGGACGGCGGGCCTGTACCGGCATCTGCGATCAGGGTTAATGTTGGACCGTTTACCTCTATGGATGTCCCGCATGCTGAGGGGGGAGCTGGCGAAGCGGCAGGTAAGGAAAGCGAAGCCGGGACCAGGCCGACGCTTATGACGCCTCCGACCGAAAAGCCCAAATCGGCCACCACTGTACTGGACCTCCTGAAATCGCTCGGTATCGGTTCGGCGGCGGGAGGCCGGGAAGGCTCCCAACCGGGTTATCAGACACCGGCGTCGCCCGAAGTCCCGTCGTCCGCGTCGGCGGACCGTGGCTCCCCGGCGATTCCGAGCCCTGCCGGTGTGGAGGCGGCCGGCACCGGGGCGCCTCCTGCAGGTCTGGAGGCCGGGACCGGAGACATGGCGGGCATCGTCCCTGCGATTGCGCCGGTCGAACGACCGGCCGGAACAGGGGCGGGACAAATCTCCGGGCCGCCCGCTCCCGCCGTAGCGTCCGGCGCCGCGACTGAAACTCCCCCCGAAACCGGGTGGAAAGACGTGGCGACCATCGGCGAAACAGCCTCTCCGCCGGTGGCGGCCGAGCACCGGCTGCCGTTCCGCCAGAGGTTCGAGGAGTATCCCGGGGAGGCGGAAGACGTTTCGGAGAAACCAGCGACGGAGGAGATAACCCCGACCGCGGCCCCGCCGGGAACCGGTCGGGAGGTGCAGCCCGTTGGGGCGGCGGACGTTGCGATGCCTGAGGGAGGAGCGCGCGCCACCGTATCCTGGGAACAGCCTGCGGCCGCGGAGGAAGGCGTCGGGGCGGAAACAGGCGCCACCGCCCTCAGCGGGGCCGGAGGACATGCCGCCGCTGATACCGGGGGTTGTGCTGGCGCCGGCACCGCAGGCGAGACCGCGGCTTTCCCGGAAGGTGAAGCGCAGGTGGGCGCTCCGGTGGAAGACACGACAGTCGGTGCCGAAGAGCGTCCGGGCCTTTCCCCCCACGACGGCACCGGCGGCGCGTGGGAGGCGGGGGGAGCGTTGGCGACCGTCCTCCCGGATGAGCCACGCGCCTCCGCGCTCACGGCGTTGCCGCCGGACATGGCCGCAGCGTCGCCGGACGCCGCCCGCGCCGAAGCGCCGGCCGAAGCGGCCGCCACTGCACTTCCTCCAGCGGCGGGAACCACACCTGAGCCGCTCCCGCCGCGGATATCGGGCAGGCGGCCCGCGTCGGGAATCTACAAGGAAGAAGGTCCCAAGGTTTTCGGCGTGAAACGCCGCGCCTCCGGGAGGCTCAAGGCGGCCGCGCCGGCCTCCAGCGAGATGGAGCCTGCGCAGCGGCTCGACATCGGGTCGCCTCCTCCTGCCCCGTCCGCCCCCACGCCTGGAGCGTCCGCTCCGTCGCCTGCGCCAACCCCAACCCTCCCGCCGGAATTCGCGAAGGAACTATGGACCGGCGGAATCGAGAGACAGGAAACAGGAATTGGGTGGATATTCTGGATTCTCCTGTTCCTGATTCTTGGTGGAGGGGCGGTCTGCATGATACTGTACGGGACCCACCTGCTGGACTGGCTGGGCTTTTGAACTTCCGGTGTTTACCGGTCCGATCGCCGGATATGATCCCTGCGGTCTTGGAAGGGGAAAATGGATCGGGGATACTCCACCGCCTTCTACCAGACCGCGCCCCCGCTGGACAGATGCCCGATGCCCGTGCCCAGGCGTCACTGCTGCCCCAGCAGTTCCCTGGCGGCCGCAACTATCGCATCGGCACCGACCGGCTTGACGAAAAACCTGAGCCTGGGATGGGTCGCCACGAGGAATTCGTCCTTCAGTTGATCGTAGGCGGAACAGACGATCACCGGAATGCGTATCTGCTTGTCCGCCATACGCGAGAGGACTTCGAGGCCGTGCAACCCCGGCATTTTCATATCGAGGACCGCCAGCGAGGCCTTCCCTTCGGATATGCACCTCCACGCCTCGGCTCCGTCCTCGGCTTCTATGACGGCGAATCCTGCCTCTTCCAGCCGCAGCTTGAAAACCATCCGGATTCGCTTGTCATCGTCGGCGATGAGCACTGTGGGCCGCTGGATCGCCTCGGCCCTGATACCGCCGGCTTTCCCTCCGAAGAAAACCTGATCCTTCGCCGGGGGGGCGACTGTCCTCGTGTGCCCCGCGTAGAGGGGGCTTGTGGGCGGGGGCACTATTTGCGTCCTGCGGACATCCACGGCCGGGCCCGATGGGGGGCGTACGGGTTTGATCGCCGCCGGCGCCTGATCCGGGATCGCTGTCTGACCGGAAGGTACCGGCGGCTCGGTGGGCTGGGCCGCCGGCGACACTCCGGGGTACGGCTGCGGTACGCCGGAGGAGGGCGGGACTGGCGCGGCCGGATAAGGCGCCTGCCTGGAAACGATCGGCGTACCGGGGAAGGTCCGCGGGGGAAGCGAAGGAGCAGGCTGCGCAGGACCTGAACCGCCAGGCTCGCCGGGCGGAACTACAGGTTCGAACCCGAATGCAAAGGGGTTGCGCACCTGCCGCGTGCTGCGAAGCACCTCCGCGGGTGATGGCGCGGCCTTCGGCGACGCTACCAGCAGGTCCGCCAGGAATGCCTCGATCTGCTCCTTCTGGTAACCTGAAGCCTTCAGATCGTTCTCTACGAGCTCTATGATTACTTTTTTTTCAGTTTCGTCCGTGATTATTTCTTCCAGCACCTGGCGGAGCTGGTACATTGCCATGCGTCTGGCTTCGAATTCGCTGACTATTATCAGCGCCTTCGTTTCCCGCGAAAGCTGTTTGAGTACGGAAGGTCCAAGAGGCATGCAGCCGGCTCCCGCACTATATCCCGTTGACGGGATCAGACCGCCGCTCGGCGCCCGCAACCAGCCCTATGAACGATATGCGCCTTGATATTTCATATATGGCCCCCCGCGCCGGAACACAAGGGAATTTGGCCGGATATGGGGTGTATGGCCGTAAATGCGAATGCCATCCAGGCGATTTGCGAGGTGTCAGGGGTATCCGCGGAGGCACGGATGGGAGGTGGCAGCGAGTCGGGCCTCCTCCTGGAAGCGCCTCTGGAAGCCCGTATCCGACTTTGCAGCTACGACCATGCACCTCCGGATATGCGCATTGAGAAGATGGTGCAAAGGAATGTCAGAAAGAAACGCCGAGCTTGAGACGGACGAAAGGGACATCCTGGAGTCTGAAGCGATCGCGCATGCGGTCCCGGTAGTCCTCCCCTTCGAACCAGAAACGGTCGAACGCATAGCCGCCGGCCGCATCCAAAAACACGCTGGAGCTTGCGCATCGCCCCGGGCGCGCATGCCACCGCACCCCGATCTCCGCTCGTTTCTCGTAATACCACAGCCGATCCTCGTCGCGCCGCCTGTCGTGCCGGTAGAAGTGCCGGTTGCTCCATTCGAACCCCCCGTAGAGCTTCAACTCTTCGACCGGCCGCCAGCCGACGGAGGCGCGCACGTTCCGGATCATCGCGTAGGACGCCTCCACTTCGAAATTCCCCCCCGGCGCCCAGAAGACGCCAGCGAACCCCGGCCCGGCGGAGACCGCAAGGTCGCGGCCGCGCCTGTAGCACAGCCGCACGGCGGGCACCGGAAGATGCCTGACGGCCTCTTTGTATCTTGGAACCTTGAAGAAAAGCTCGCGGTCGTTCGAGTAGTAGAGGGCCATCGTCACGCTCCAATGCTCGTCTATCTCGACGCTTCCGAAGACGCCAGCCCGGAAAACCGTCTCGCGTATCCCGGCGAAAGGCCTGTCGCAGGGAGAGGAAACCTCCAGGTTCCCGCCTATGGAGAGGTCCTTGTCCGCCGCAACGCGGAGGACCGTTCCTATCCGGGGGTCCCACAACTCATCCGGAAAGGGATCGCCGGAGCCGGGAAGAACGGCATCGGTATCGAAGTCCATAGCCGCACCGGCGGCGTAGAATGTCCAGTCGTGTTCGCCTCTTTGCTTCGATACCGGAACGGAGACGAAGAATGATGGTTCGAACCATGACATTGAGCCGCGAAGGTGGCGGACATCGCTTTCTGGATAGAAAAAGGCTTCGGCGAGGATTGAGATCCGCGCTCCCCCGACGGGGGAAGCGAACGGATCCCGGGCAGGACCTTCAGCTGCCGTCGCCCACGCCCCGACGCTGGCGGTCAGCCAGAGGAGGAAAGCGAGGCGGGACGCCATGCCTGCCCTTTCGAAGGCTGTTCCCGCCCGAAGGGTGGCGTTCGCCCGAACGGACCCGGCTGATAGAATATCACACGCCAAGAAGCGCTTCATGCCCCTATATTCTCTATCCGAAGGAGGTTCTCAACACAAGACAGACTGAATTCGCAGGTGCACCACGAGTACGCGTCCCGACTGGGGAAACCCCAGGGCTTCGTCTCATAAATACCTCAATATGCCGGAAAGTAAGCCATCGCCAGAAGCGGGCTGCCAAGCCTCCCTCGAGCGTAAACCATTGTTTTATATCGGGTTGCGCCTAAATCTCATAACAAAGCAATGCGTTACGGGCTGTTTGCGGAAAATCCGCTTAACTTATTGGAAAATCAAGATGTTATAAAAATACTTTCTTTAGTATCCTCCGTTGCTACAAAATCAATATGTTTTTTTATAAAACATCTATATTTTTAATCGAATTGAGTGTATATAAAGAAGGGACCTGTTGTCAGGATTGCCGGGATAAGGGGGGAAGGCGAAGAATGAAGACGAAAGGAATTCCCAAGTACGCCCGCGTCAAGAAGTGGCTGCTGGAGGAGATCGCGCGTGGGAACTACGCCGGCGACAAGCCTGTGCCGCCGGAGCGTGAGCTTGCGGCCAGGCTCCAGGCGGCCCCGATGACGGTACGCCGGGCCCTTCAGGAACTGGTGGCGGAAGGCGTCGTGGTCCGCCGGCGTGGCCGTGGCAAGGGGACTTTCGTACGCGAGATGCTGGCGGCCGACGCGACGCCGCGGTCGGCCGCTTCCTCCGTCATCAGGCGGCTCGGCGCGGTCCACGCGTATGACTGGGAGACGCTGCGGAGTTCGCCGGTCTTCTTCCTTACTTTCCTGGAGATACAGGCGGAATGTTCCAGGCGCGGGATTTCGTTTGAGTTCCTTCCTCTGGCGGGGGCGTCCAGCCCTGCGGCGCCTTCGCTGGCGGAACTGGCGCGCGAAAGGGGCTGCCAGGCCCTGGTGGTGCTCGACTGGGGTCGTCCCGACGAGCTTATGGAGACGCAGGAGGCCGGTATCCCGGTGGTCGTGGCGGGTCCTTTTCAGGAGACGCTCCAGCTCAGCTTCGTTTCGCCGAATGACTTCCAGGGGGCATATGCCGCGACGAAGTACCTCCTCGATCTGGGGTACGGCAGGGTGGCGATGGTAAACAACCGGAAGGAGCTGGCGCGTGTGACGCACGACAGGGAGGCCGGCTGGCGCTTTGCGCTCGGCCGGCTCCCCGGCGAGGGAGACGAACTCCTGTACAGGGTCGGCAGGCGCAGCAGCGAGCCCGGGCAACCGTTCGAGGAGCTTGTGTCTGAGCTGATGGCCGAGTTCGCCCGGCGGCCGCCTCCGCAGGCGATATTCGCCAGGGACGGCATGGTCGCGCGGGCGGCGATGGTGGCGCTGGAGAGGATGGGCAGGTCGTGTCCAGCCGATCACAGCATCGCGTGCGTGGGGAGCTTCTTCGAGAGCGGAGACCGGCCGCGGTTCACTTCGGCTCGGGTAGAGGACGGAGCGATCGGGCGGGAGGTGGTGCGCCTGGCCGAGGATCTGGCGTCGGGCCGCCGTTCCTCGCCCGCCGGGATACTGCTGCCGATGCGAATTGTCGAGGGAGATACGACCCGTAAAGCCGGAGAAGGAGGTGGCGCATGAAGCGTTGTCGTCATGTTTTCCTGCTTGTCCTCCCGATCGGTATGGCGGCCGTGGCGAACGCGGGGGAAGAAAAGGGCGTGCCGCCGGCGTTCGAAAGGAAACCGGCCGTCAGGGTCGAGGGCGATGGGGTCCGGATAGAGTTTGCCGCCGACCGCGTTACCAATGTCGCGGTAGATATCCTCGATGCCGGAGGCAAGGTGGTCCGGCATCTGGCCGCCGGCATGCTCGGCCCGCACGCGCCCGAACCGCTCGCCAGGGATACCCTCAGGCAATCGCTCCTCTGGGACCGGAAGGACGACGACGGCAAGCCCGTAGCGGGACCTTGCAGTGTGCGCGTCGGCCTGGGCCTGGGCGTCAAGTACGCCGGCGAGTACGGCGGCGGCTACCAGCCGATCGAAGGGCTGCCCTGGGACGGTCGCAACATAGACAACCTGAAGGCCGTGGCCTGCGGACCTGATGGCACCGTGTACATGCGCGGCGGCTTTTTCCACGGGCATATTGACCGCCATCCGCACCTGATCGCTCTGGACAAGGACGGCAACTACCTCCGCGAGATATATCCTCCTCCAGCCCGGCTCCTGCCCGACAAGGTTCCGGGCATGGCCACGCTCAGGTTGGCCGACGGCAGCGTCATCCCGCAGGTCGGCTCATGGTGGGATCTTTTCATTCCTGAGATGACCGCAACCAGGCAGATGGTCGTCACCCCGGACGGCTTCCTTCTGCTTGCCACGGAGGCGCCGGATCATGTTACCGAACGCCGCGCGCTGCTGAAGATCGGCGCCGACGGCTCGATCCCCAGGGACGCATGGAGCCTCAAACTCCCACCCGGCATGCACACGCAGGGCTTCAGCATGGCCGCGAGCCTGGACGGCAAGGCGCTTTACGTCTCGGGGCTGGCAACCACCCGGCCGTCCAGGCCGCTGCACGCTGTCTACCGGCTGGAACTCGACGGGTCCAACAACTTCGCGCGGATATTTGGCGAGGAGGGCGTTGCCGGGGACGACGACAGGCATCTCAAGGACCCCGCCGGCGTGGCCGTCGGGAAGGGCGGGACGATATTCGTCGCCGACTACGGTAATAACCGCCTGGTGGCCATCAGACGCGACGGGACATTCGCCGGTCAGGCCAGGGTTGACAGGCCTTTCGCGGTGGCCGCCGATCCCAGGAGCGGTGCCGTCTATGTGCTCTCTGCGTCCATCGGTCCGGCAAACGCCGGTTCTCCCGTGATCGTCGGGCGACTGACCAGGTTCAGCGCTGAGTTCAAAGAGGCCGGTTCGGCGGACGCGGCCGTCAAAGTGGACTTCGGTTACGGGAAGATACCCGCCCGCTTCGGCGGGATGGGAATCGGCCTTGCGGGCGACAAACCGGTCATCTGGATCGGCTGCACCAGCGAGCCGGACGGCTGCAATGGCTATCCCTACGGATACGGGTTCGGAGTGGTCAAGGTGACCGATGAGGGCGAAGGGCTTTCCAGGCCGGTCTTCGTAGATATGAGCGCGGCGGTCTTCGAGGCCCGCCGGAAGAAGCACGCGTCGTCTTCGGCCCTCCAGCGCGACGGGTACAGCTACCACTACATAATGAAATCCTCCGGCGATCCATCGGTCATCTGGCTGACCCGCAAGGACGCGAAGGGGCAGGACGCTCCGTTCCCCGCGGCCGGCGACAAAAAATGGGCCGCGACGCTGGGACGGCCGTCCGCGCGCTATTACGGCGAGGCCCGCGTCAACTATCAGAACGACATCCTCTTCCGCTACTACAACTGGCTGGGCAACGATGAAAAGCGCAAGTATGGCGCAACGACTATTGACCAGTTCGCTCCCGACGGATCCGTCAGGAAGCGCGAACTGGTATATGGGATGCACGAAGGCTGCTTCGCCACGCCATTCCTGGTGGATCGCAAGGGTAACATCTACGTCAGCGACCACATCCAGCCGCCGGGCCGGGTCGCGCCGGAGGAAATCGAAGCGGCCTTCGCCGCCAACGGCTCCAAACCCGGCAGGACCTACGTGGAGACATATGGCAGCATATTCAAGTTCCCGCCGACCGGCGGAGGCTTCAGATGGGGCGAGGGAACGGCGGCCGGTCCGGTAAAGGGCGACCTGATCAGGAAACCGACAGCTGTCGAAGACAACGCCTGGAACAAAGTCAACAGGGCGGTTTGCGAAGGAGCCGAGTGGCAATTCTTCGGCATCGCGCCCGTGGCTGCTACACGCGGCACATGCATGTGCACGGGCGCCACACCGGCCCTCGACGGTCACGCCCGGGTCTACGTCCCGGACGCTTACCGGATGTGCGTGCACGTCCTCGACACCAACGGCAACTACCTGTTGCGGATCGGGAAGTACGGCAACCAGGACGACGCCAAGGGGGCGATTGCCTTTGCCCGGCCGCGATTCGTGAGCGTCGCGGCGCCGGGCCGGATCATCGTCACCGACCCCCAGAACGGCAAGGCGACCAGGATAGACCTCGTCTACGCCGCGGAGGCGACGGTAACGATCCCCTGAGTGGGCCGGGTACGCGGCACGGTATCAGGGGCGGCGTCAGGCGCGAACGGCAGGCCGATCCATCCAGCGGCGGACGGGACGGGATCGCCCAAAAAGCCGGCGCGAAGGAGGCGGATTAATGGCGATGAGCGGCGGAAGTCCGAAGGCGGGAGAAGCGGTCGCAGGCGCGGTTGCAGGAGGCCCGACGGTTTCAGCCATTCCGGCGCTTCTGGCTCTCCTGGCGGTCCCGGCCGCGATGGCCATCCTGGCCGGTCATGCCCCGGCCGGCGAAGGCGGGCCGGCCGCCCCGGTCCGGCCGGAGGGCGTGCAAGTCTGGACCTGTGATGCGCCCGCGAGACTTACGGCTTTCGACGTTCCGCCGCCCGACGCCAGGCGGGAAATCAGGCTTGTCGGCATCCGCAACGCGCGTTTCTCCGGCCAGATCGTGCTGGCATCCGGCAGGCCGATCCGGGGCGTCAAGGTCAGGGCGGCCGACCTGGCCGCCGCGGAAGGCAAGGGCGCGATCCCGGCCGGACGGATCGCCATCCGGTTCGCCATGCCGGGCGATCCGGCGCCCAGGAACATGTACGTGCCCGAATGCCGCTTCGACGCCCTGCTCTCCGACGCACCCAAGGAGGTCCCGGTCCGGACCGTACCGACAGACAACCGCTACAACGCGCCGAAGCTTCAGGCCGGCGCGATGCTGCCGGTCTGGGTGACCGTGAACGTCCCGGCCGGGGCGGCGCCGGGAGAGTACCGCGGCAAAGTCACTGTGGAGGCTGAGGGCCTGGCCGCGACGGACGTGCCGGTATCCATCAAGGTCCACGCCTGGACTATGCCCGAACCGAAGGACTATACCTGCCGGAACAATATCTGGCAGTCGCACGAATCGAGCGCGCTCTACTACGGCGTCCCATTGTGGTCGGAGAAACATTTCGAACTCATGGGCCGCGTACTCGAACAGACCAGGCGCATGGGCAACGGCTTATGCGTTGTGCACCTGATAAAGGGCGCCTACCACCAGGGCAATTCCGAGTCAATGGTTCGCTGGGTAAAGAAGGACGGGGGCGGATACGAGCACGACTTTTCGATCTTCGAGAAGTACCTGGATGTCTACGGGAAGGCGCTGGGCAGGCCGAACGTGTTGCTGCTGACCGTCTACCACCCGTATGTGGACACGAAGGACAAGGAAGGTAAGCCCACGGGCTTCGCGGCGGTGAGTCTGCTCGACAGGGCGGCCGGCAGAATCGAGGACATCAAGGCGCCGCCATACGGCACGGCGGAGGCGGCGGCGTTCTGGAAGCCGGTCCTCGACGGAGCCTTCGAGCGGATAAGGAAACGCGGATGGCAGGACGCCGTCGTCATCGGCACGTCGTCCGACAACGGCCCGAAGACGCCGGCACCCTACGACACGCTGAAAGCGATATGGCCCGATTGCCGGATAATGTTTTCAGGCCATCCGCGACCGGGAAGCTTCAATACGGGCAACAAGGAGAAGCTTCCGGTCACCTGCGCCGAGCACGTCTGGGCGGCAGGCACGCTCCGCAAAACGTATCCATGGCCTGTCGCCGCCCGCCCGGCCTCCGGCACCTTCGCCTTCTCCCGCGCCGGTGCCGGCATGTGCCACCTGCATCAGGACGAGGAGCTTTTCGCCTACCGCGCCAACCCGGAGATGTGCCTGCAGTGCGGGCAGAACGGGATCGGCAGGGTCGGGGCCGACTTCTGGCCCGTGGGGGCGCGGAAGATCGCCCTGAGCGGCGACTCCGGGATGCACCTCGGTCCCAGCGCGAGCGTGACGGCGTTCGTTGCGCCCGGCCCGGACGGCCCGGTCCCGACCACGCGGCTGGAGATGTTCGTGGAGGGGATGCAGGTCCGCGAGGCGCTCGGCTTCCTCCTCGGAGCGCTCGCCGATAGAAAGCTCGATCCGTCTCTGGCCGCAAGGTGCGGCGAGTACTTGAACGCGCGTGCGGCCGCCAACCTGCCGTTCCAGCCGAAATCCTACAACCTGGAGGTCGGCATGCCGTACCGTCCCGACTGGCAGGAACAGGACGAACGCCTCTTCGCACTCTGCGCCGAGGTGGCGAGCGCTATGGGGCTGAAGTAGGCGCGCCACGGAGGAGGCCCGCATGAATCGCATGATTCTTCTCGGAGCGATGCTGTGCGCGGCCCCGGCCGCCTCCGCTCAGGGTGAAGCCTCAGCACGGTCGGGGACGGCGATACTGGACGGATCCGGAACGCTATGGCGGACCTGGATCGAGTGGAAGACTCCGGCCGTGCTTACCGCCAGCGGGAAGGTCCGTCCGCTTGCGGTCCAGCAGTACTGCTGGTGGATGGCGGAACGCGCCGATGAGAAGGCTCAACCCCTTCCCGAATGGCGTTCGGACCCCGTTCCCGACGGATGGAGCGCGCCGGAGTTCGACGACGGCGACTGGCCACAGTCTTCCGGTCCCCAGGGTCCCGGCTATCGCCCCAGGGACTGGCTGCATCCGGGCTTCTCCATGTGGTCGCCGGGCAGCCCGTCGCAGGTCAACGCGGTATGCTCGCGGGCGAAATTCCGGGTAAAGAATCCGGGCGGCGCCGGAAAGCTGAAACTGATCCTGCGCTACCAGGGCGGAGCCATTGTCTACGTCAATGGGACGGAGATCGCGCGCGCCCACCTGCCCGCCGGCAGACACGCCCCCGATGTCCTCGCCGATCCCTACCCGGACGACGTCTACCTGGGGCCGGACGGGAAGCAGATAACCGGCGAGGCCGACGCGAAGAGCTCGCCCGATCAGGCGGCGCAGTTTGCCAGGCGCATCCGGCGGCTGAATGCCGAAATCCCCGCGTCGGCGCTGCGCGCAGGGGTCAACGTTCTTGCCGTCGAGATCCGGCGGGCGCCGTACAAGGAAATCTGGCGCGGGCCGGTCAAGGAATATCATGGCGGCAGATTTCGCGAATGGCCCTGGCCGTGGCCGCATTGCAGGCTGATCGAGGCCAGGCTGGAGGCGGATGGCGGGGCGGAGGGGGCGGTCGAGCCGAACGCCGGGCGTCCCGCCGGCATCCAGATATGGACGCCCCATCCATGGGCCACGGTCACCGGCCTCGATTACGGCGATCCATGCGAGGGGACCAGACCGATCCGCCTCGTGGGCTTTCGCAACGGCGCATTCTCCGGACAGCTTGTCGTCAGTTCCACCGGGGCTTTCGGCGGACTCTCCGCGTCA